>NZ_JACHFK010000013.1 GCF_014201805.1 Deinococcus metalli
CGCGTTCACGGCACGACGCGTGAACGCCCGGTGGATCGACTGCACCAGGAACAGTCGGCCCTGACACCCATCCCACCGATCGACACCATCGCGGTATTCCTGCGGGAACCCCGCAAGGTCAGCTGGGACAGCTTCGTGTCGTATGCCGGCAACTTCTATGGCGTGCCCTGGTCGTATGCCGGTCAGGGCGTCGACGTGCAGGCCGACCAGGTGACGGTGCAGATCTTCAGCGGTGGATGCCGCATCGCCGTGCATCCCAGGTCGGCTCAGCGAGGCGCGCGATTCGTGGTGGATCGCCAGTACGACGGTATGCCGGCAGGTGGCGCGGCCGCCCGACGTGGCCTGCACCTGGCCTATCAGCAAGCCGCGCTGTCGGACGTGCAGGTCGAGCAGCGCCCCCTGGCGGAATACGCGGCATTGGTGGCCAGCCCGGACAGCATCACGCTGGATGAGGTGCTGGCCGACGTGTTCCGGGAGGAACCCGCATGATCTCGGTGGAACGCTGCCGGGACGATCTGGAGCGACTGGGCTTGCCGCATGCGGCAAGCCTGTTGGACAGCCGTCTGGACGCGGCCGCCAAGAAGGAACTCCCGTATGCGGAGTTCCTGGCCGATCTGCTGCGGATCGAGGTCAATGCCCGCGATGAACACGGGCGGGCCCGTCGGTTGAAACTTGCGAAGTTGCCCTTCGACCGGCGGCTGGACAGCTTCGACTTCGGGTTTCAGCCGAGTGTGGATAAGCGGCTGATCAAGGAACTGGGCACGCTGTCGTTCGCCGCTGATGGACAGAACGTGATTCTGTTGGGGCCACCGGGCGTCGGAAAGACGCACCTGGCCGTCGGGCTGTGTGTGAATGCCATCGAGCAGGGCGAAAGCGTGCTGTTCACGCGGGCCGGCCAGTTGATGGAGGACCTGCGCCGAGCGCAGGCCTTGAACCGGCTGGAGCAGCGATTGCGCTTCTACCTGAAACCGAAGGTGCTGGTCGTCGACGAATTCGGCGTGTGGCCCTATGACCGCCTGGCGGCGAATGCCCTGTTCGGACTGGTCGCGGCGCGCTATGAGCGTGGGAGTGTGATCCTGACATCCAACAAGGGGTTCGGTGACTGGGGCGAGGTGCTGGGGGATCCGGTGGTGGCGAGCGCCATCCTGGATCGGCTGCTGCACCACAGCCACGTGTTGAACATCAAAGGCGAATCGTACCGGCTGCGGGAGAAGAAGAAATCTGGGCTGTTCCCGAGCACGCTGGTGGGGCTGAGCCCACCAGTCAGGAGGTGAACCGGAAATGACAGCTGGCAGGGTGGTCAAATTTAACCCGCCGAAAGTGGTCAATTTTAAGTCGCCGTTGACACCGTGTACCCGAGGGTCGTCAGAACGCTGGTAACGATCTGACGGGCCGTGGGGTCAGCCAGAAGCTTCAAGCAGAGCACGACGTCAAAGTCGTCGGTGGTTCGGGTGTCCGGGAGGGTTCCCAGGAGTGTCTTGGCCTGTTCCTGTTCGCGGTAAGCGCGCCTGAGCAGCAGCCCGAAGCCACCGATCAGGATGAGGGGCTGGTCGGCAGCGGTGAGGGCTCCGGCCAGATCCATGAGGTGTGGGGCCAGGGGGCCAAAGGTGGAGGTCGTAACCGCGAGCTTCATCCGGTGTCCTGTGAGGCCATCGACGTCCTGATGCTGTCGAGGATGCGCCGCTTCACCTCGTCCGCACCCTGTTGCAGGCGCGAGTCCCCGCGCCGCGCTTCCAGGTAGACCTGAATAGGGGAGGCGTGGAGGATGCCCGCGTCATCCGGACGGGCGTCGAAAAACACCTCGTCCCCAGGAGCTTGGTAGAGGGTGAGGTTGGGAAAGCGGCTGGTCTTCATGGCTCCGGCGAGTTCTGGCAGGTTTGCCACGCGGTCGACATAGAGACTCACGCTGCTGTCCGTCGTCAGCGAGCTCACGGCACCGATCGAGCTCAGGCCGGTGAGGATCACGGGCTGGGCAGTAGAGGCAAACAGATGCTGCGCGGCCTGCGGGAGGGAGTCTGTGGGGATGCGTCCACGCCATAGGACGCGGGGTTCGTCCTTCCAGTGCTCAACCAACTGTTCGAGTAGACCTCCAGGGTCCTGCAGCGTGATGCGGTGGCCGGCCGAGTCTGGACCGACCAGTGCCTGGCTGGTCAGTTCCTTGACGACCCGGGAGACCAGAGGTTGGGAGATCCTGCCGCCGCGCTGTTCGATCGCGGCTTTCAGTTCGAGGCCAGTACGGAACTGGGGTCGAATCAACAGCATGCGGCCCACCAGCGAGGAGATACCGCGGTAGGGATTTTTCAGCGTGTAGTCACGCTGGTGGCGAACAGGGCGACCAGTGATGATCAGCCGGTCGTGTGGAAAGTGCAGGCAGCAGTTGCCGGCCAGATCGAGGCCACTGACGTCGGTCTCCGCGAGGCGGTGCAGCTGCTGACCGTTGAGGTAGGGCAGGATCACGAGTGGGCAATTCGATTCGGCGTCCGCCGCCCGGCGACGCTGGATCATCTGCTCCAGAGCTGCGCTGAAGGTGGCTTCACTCCAGTCAGCCGTGTAGTCGTAGATGTACCGCTGCTCGTTCCCCAGCCAGGTAACCGTCAGATACCCGTCCAAGCCGGCATGGGCCCCGTCCGGTTCCCATGTCAGCCGGTAAAACTCCTGGGGGATCCGCGCAGTCTGCTCGGCAGTCAACTCCAGTGGAGGTGGTGGGCGCTCAGTCCTCGCCATGCCCAAAGTATGCATGACATTTGGAGTATTACTTGTTCGTAATAACTCAGTCTTCCTGCATACTCGCCGAGCGAGACGCCACCCAAACGGCAGGAACTGGGCGCGCACCATCACGTACCGACCCGATCAGACCGCCTCGCCCACCAGTTCCTCCACAGCCTTGACCAGGTCTTCCTGGCCACGCGCCGCGGCCACCAGGCGATCCACCTGGTCAGCACTCAACGATGCCAGCTTGAGAACAGCCTCGTCGCGCGGCACCCGGCCCAGTTTCACCCGCAGGATCGAGCGAACCATACCGAGCGACTCCTCGCGGTTGAGGGGCAGCAGCAGGGGCTGCGGCTCCGGCTGAGCCTTCACTCGGGGCAGTGTGGGCACGGCGTTCGGCGCGCTGCTTCTGACGTCGTACTTCTCGGGATTGCGGACGGCGTCCACCATCGTCGCGGCCAGCGAGCGTGGCCGGTACCCCTCTTCAAGCCGCTGACGCACGGCCTTCACCGCCGGCCGGATGCGATCGGGGTGATCGGTCACGAGGGCCTCGGCTACCGGGCGGCTAACCCTCATGTCCGTGAGCAGGCCGACGAGTTCGGGGTCGACCTCCCCCTCGAACTCATACCGGATGCGCGTGCCCTCACCCGACCCCTCATAGGACACGTCCCGCAGGTACTTGGCCGCGATCAGGTGCACGTGGGCGCCATCCAGCGTGCGCCGGACATTGTTGTGGCGCTGTCCGCTCAGCCCGGTGGCCTCCCGCCACGCGGCCATGATGACCGGCAGCTCCCGCGCGAGGGAGCCGTCGTCGCCGACGCGATGGGCCTGCAGCACGCGGTACAGGCTGCGCGCGGTCGGCTGTTTCAGGTCGCTGAGCAGTTCGGCGTCCAGGATCTGGTAGAAGCCCTCCCGGATCGACTGCGCGAAATGCCGCGAGAACGTCACCCGCAGGGGCGCCCCCGCCTCGATGGTGCCGCCCTCGCCGCTGGCGCTCAGACTGGTGTCCCGCACCGACACGCGGTCGATCAGACGGTTCGTTTCTGTGGTGCCACGGAAGCGACCCCCTGATTGCCGCGAGATGCGCGTGAGCCAGCTCACGCCCTCGAGCCGCAGCAGGCTCTCGCGGAGTCTGGCGTAGGCGTTGCCGCGGATGCCCAGCGGAGTGAGTTTGAGCAGTCGGTAGGCCGTGCACTCCACAGTGTCATCGTCGGGACAGCCGGCCTCAAAGAACAGGGTCTGCAACGCCAGGAGAACATCGGGATCCACACCGTGGGGACGCCCACGGGCCGCGACGCCCTGAACGTAGAAGTGACGGTCGCCGATGCTGAAGGTCGTCTCCCAACTCTGGTCATCGCCGCTGTCTCGGTTCAGGATGCTGAAGACCCCGGATCTGGCCAGGGTCAATTCGTTGATCCACTGTTCGTTGCCCTGGCTCATGATGGATGATTGTAATGATTTTAAAAGACAGAAAAAAGATTGATTGCATCATCAAGAAAGAGGGGAGACCTGCGCCTGGTGCGGGGCGATGGGCACTTGTGACTCAAAGCTAGCGATGATTTCGCCCCAAAATGACTCGAAGGTAGCGCGCTCCTGACTCAAAGGTGGCGAGGGTCCGACTCAAAGCTAGCGTGCCATTTCGGTGCTGAAAACTCAAAGCTAGCGAGGGTGGCCGAACCCCCATGACTCAAAGGTAGCGCGCTTCTCGGAGCCAAACTTCGGCCCGTGACTCAAAGCTAGCGATACTCGGGATTTGATGTCTGAGACGAGTTGTTCTGCCCTGTGACTCAAAGCTGGCGCTATCAATGACTCAAAGCTGGCGATATGAGATCCGGCACCTTGACCTCTTCCGTGTGCTTTTTTCCCTTCATGCCGGCTTCCGGGGATGACCCCTTCATGGGGCCAGACACTCCATTCTCTGGTGGACCGGTGTTGTGGGAGCAGGTCAATGCCGGTCATGACATTCCGGAACTGCGCTTATTATCTCGACGTCATCCATCGACCCCGGCTTTGCATGGCCTGTCCGGTTGAACTCTGTGGTTTCTGACGGTGTCAACCCGGTGGCAACGCATGGGCAACGTGGACGATCGGCTCTCAGGCCGACGGAGTGGCCGTCCGGCCGTGCTCCATAGGGTGGGGGTTCCAGTGGACGCCGGAGATCCTGATTAGGTATCGGGGAAGTGCAGCGTAACCTGGAGTCCATGCGGTACCACGTGCGTAAACGTCACGCTGCCCTGGTGGGCCTGCATGACGTGCTTGACGACACTCAACCCCAGCCCGGTGCCCGTGAGTGTCGTTCCGGCTCGGTAAAACTCCTCGCCCAAGTAGCGCAATGCGGAGTCCGGAAGCCCGGGCCCGCCATCTTCGACTTTCAGGGTCGGTGCGGGTGCCGTCTTGACAGTCACGGTCACGGGGGCACCTGGGGCATACCGCGCGGCATTCTCCAGCAGGTTCTGCAGGGCCCGGCGGAGCAGGGTGCCGTCCCCCTGCACCATGGCATGAGCGGGGCCACGGTAGGTGGCCCCGGCCGCTTCGGCGCCCGTGCTGGCCACCTCAGCCAAGTCGACCGCCTCACGCTGGGCCAAGCGGCCCTCACGGGCCAGGATCAGTAAGGACGCGGTGAGGTGCTGGGTCGCCCGCACCTCGTGCTCGAGGATGTCCAGGGTTTCATCAGGGGTGGTATAGCCGCTGCGCGCCGCGTCGAGCGCCAGACCCATGGCCGTGAGCGGCGTGCGGAGTTCATGTGCGGCCTGCCGCGTGAAGCGGGCCTCCCGGTCACGGAACTCCCCCAGGCGCGCCAGCATGCGGTTAAAGCTCACGGCGAGGTCGTGCAGCTCCCCGCTGCCCCCGCCCACCGGGACGGGTTCGTGCAGGCTGCCGGACGTGGCGATCCGGCTGCTGACCCGGGTCAGGGCACGCAAGGGCCTCAGGGCGTAGCCGCTCAGGGCATAAGCGACGGCCGCCCCCAGGAGCGTGACCAGCACGGCCGTGAAGTACACAGTCTGGCGGTAGTTGTGCAGGCTCGACGTGAATTCCGGACTCGTCAGCGCCGCCTCCAGCACGTAGGACTGTCCGTGCCAGATGAATGCGACCCGGGTGACCTGCCAGGGCCCGATGGTCTGGGGCCCGGCTGCGGGCGTCCCCAGTCTGTCCGGGTAGCCCGTGAAGTCATGGACAACTGTGTTCCCCTCCAGAATGCGGGCGTGGACGACGTAGCCCTCATAGCTGGCCTGCACGCTGGCCAGTGACGTGGCGGCCTGCAGGTTCCGGAGGGTCTGACCCGTGAACCCATTGAGATCGGCGGTCATGTCATGCAGCACCAGCCGCCGGAAGGCGAGATACCCCAGGCCGCCCTGCAGCAGCACGGCCAGGGCGATCCCGAGGGCCATCAGCAGGGCGACGCGGGCGCGCAGCGTCACGACGTCCCCCCCATGCCAAGACGGTAGCCCCCAGGAACCGTCTCGATGGCCTCCGGAGCCAGCCGGGTGCGCAGGCGGCGTACCGTCTGGCGCACCACGCTCAGTTCCGTCGGGGCGTCCGCCCAGATCGCGTCGCGGAGATCCGTGACGCTATACACCCGCCCGGGCTGCCGCACGAAGCGTTCCAGAAGACTGAATTCACGGGGGGTGAGGATGACGGCCTGGCCGGCCCAGCGCACAGAGCGTGTCGTGAAATCGACCTCGAGGCTCCCCAGGGCAGAGCGGCTGCCCGGCGACCCCCCGCCGCGCCGCAGCAGGGCCCGTACCCGGGCGAGCAGTTCCGGCAGGTCAAACGGCTTGATCAGGTAGTCGTCCCCGCCGCCATCCAGCCCGCGCAGCCGGTCATCCAGGCCGTCCCGGGCCGTCAGGTACAGCATGCCCCCCTCGTGACCGGCGTCGATGGCGTGCTGCGCGATCTCAAAGCCGCCGTCCGGGGCGTCGGGAAGGGTGATGTCGAGGATCAGCAGGTCAAACGGCGTACCGGACACGGCCTCCAGGGCGGCAGCGTGTGTGGCGGCGTGAATCACCGCGTGCCCCTGAGCCGTCAACGCGCGCTGCACCACCCGGGCGATGTTCGGGGCGTCTTCAACCAGCAGGATGCGCATGCCCGCATTGTGCCCCCGGCTCATACGCGTCCCACGCCCATGTCACATCGCTGTCACCGCGCCCGGACACCATGACGACGGATCCGCACACCGGTCATCCAACCGGCTTCCCCCGGAGCGGATCCAGAGGCTGGGCATCCTGGGCCAGCGACCTGGTCTGCCCCCGCTGTTCCTCCAAGGAGTTGACATGATCCCCCTGACACGTTCCCCGGCCCATTTCACCCTGCTGTGCCGCGACATGGTCTATGGCGTGCTCGACACCGCGCTGCAGGCGGAGGCGCTGTGCCGTGACCTGACCGCCCTGGGTATTCCCGGTGTACAAATACTCAGCGGCCCGTCCGGCCTGGTCGATCTCGACCGGGACGGGCACCATCACGGCGTGCTGTGCCGCGTTGCCCGTGCAGCGCAGGGACTTACGCGCGAGCACGATTTTATCGGCTGGTACGCCGAGCAGCTCGAGGCCGGGCACATGCTGGTCTGCCTGCACGCGCGTGGCCGGGCCTAGCTTGACGCGCTGCGGCGCGCGTTCTCGCGTCGGGGGGCGCATCACGTCAACCACTCCGGGCTATGGATGGTCGAGGTGCTCTGCCCGTGACCCCCGGGGACGTGGCTGATCTGCTGGGGCGCTGCTGAAGGCCGCCGACACCCTGTCCCTCCAGACCCTGCTGACCACTGGGCGGCAGGGCGGGGTGCCGGGGTCAGGTCGCGCGGAGATGCTCGGGGATCAGGCGGATTCGCTGCGGGTGAGCACCGATGTGCTCACCGCCCACGTGGCACGCCGGGGCACCGTGGATCCGGTGTATACGTCCGGTGCATCCACGCCTGGAGTTGTGCCCGGATCCATCATGTCAGGACTTCTGGACACAAACCGTCAGTTCCTGCGCCGCGTCAAGGCGCTCCTGAAACGCTGGCCACCGGGGGAGGTGACCGCGAAGTCCGTGCTGTTCGCCGTGGAAATGGAGGTTGCCCGGCGCGTCCGCGTTCTCGTTGAGGCCACCTGTGGTGGGCCGGACTCGTCATCCGCCCATGACCCGCTGCCCCCGCCGCACTGAGCGGCCGGTCCCCGTTTTTCTCTCACCAGGAGATCCCCATGACCATGTCCCGTTCCGTTGCCCTCGGCCTGCTGGCCGTCACCGCCTGGATTCACTTCAAGGACATTCCCGATAAGCTCGGCGAGACCGCGTACCTGGGCTGGCTGTACATCCTGCTGGTGGTCGGCTGCGCGGCAGCCGGGGCGTGGCTGCTCAGTGAGCGCTGGCGGCTCGGATACCTGTTGGGTGCCGTGATCTCCTTCGGGGCGATCCTCGGGTACAGCCTCACGCGCAGCGTCGGATTGCCTGACGCGACCGGTGACATTGGCAACTGGGCAGAACCGACGGGCGTCATCTCCCTGATCGTCGAGGTGGCGTTCGTAGTGCTCGCCGTGCAGGAGCTTCGGCGGTCGGGACTGCGGCTCACCTGAGCACCGGTGTGCCGGTCGGGCAGTGGGAAATGACCCACTGCCTGATGCCGGTCGTGGTCACCCTATCCGGCGGCTGGACCTGAACCTAGACGCGTGGCCCAGCCGAGCGGCGGGGCACCTCGGCTTCGGGGAAGATGTGGCGTCTTCATGTGCTCGGAATTCCACTTCCAGAATAGGAATGATTCTCACCAAGGGTAGGCCGTACCCTGAAGGACATCCATGTATAAAGCCGTCAACATGCACAAGGAAGCGCACTTCACCGGCTCAGAGACCGTCCGCGACATTGTGATCGGCATGAGCGACGGCCTGACGGTTCCGTTTGCCCTGGCTGCCGGGCTGTCTGGCGCGGTCGCGAGCGGGCACGTCGTGCTGATCGCCGGCATCGCGGAGATGGCCGCCGGCAGCATCGCCATGGGCCTGGGCGGCTACCTCGCCGCGCGCAGCGAACACGAATCCTACGTCGCTGAACGGGCCCGGGAAACGCAGGAGATCGTCGAGAAGCGCGATATGGAGATCCAGGAGGTGCGGGAGGTCTTCCAGAACTACGGCCTGGAAGGCGCACCCCTGGAGGCGGCCACGCAGGCGATCATCAGCCGCCCGGACACCTGGGTGGACTTCATGATGAAAGAGGAACTCGGGATGGACGAACCGGATCCCAAGCGTGCCCTGACGTCGGCGTTCACGATTGGTCTGGCGTACATCGCGGGCGGCGTGATCCCGCTGGCCCCGTATGCCCTGAAGCTCACGCTGAATCAGGCGCTGATGGTTTCGGTGGTGCTGACGCTGATCGCGCTGTTCGTGTTCGGGGCGCTCAAGGGGCGTTTCACCGGTTCACCGGTGTGGCGCAGCGCGCTCCAGACCATGTTCGTGGGGGCAGCGGCGTCCGGTGCAGCCTTCCTGATCGCGCGGGCCGTGTCAGGTATTGGCGGCGCCGGCTGATCACGGCCGGAGGTGGCCAACAGGACGGTCACGCCCGTCCCAGTCGGCCTGAAGTCGAACAGCACGCCGGCTGTGGCGCCCGAGTCGCCGGTGGCAGGCGTCGTCGGGCTTGACGATACGGGTGGGCACGCGCTCAGCAGGGTGAGCAGGAGGGCGATGGGGCGCATGGAGTCTCCCTGGTCAACGGACGGCTGAAGTGACACGCGGGTTGCCCGGCCTGCAAGCGACAGTCGGAGCGTACGTGGGGGCAGCTCAGAGTTCCGCTGGCTGTGCAGTCAGGTTGGCACCGGAAACGGGGGGAGGGTCAGGCCCAGGGTAACGACCAGGAGGTGCCGCTTGTGGCCATTGGACTTTTTGTTGCCTTCAAAACCGCGTGGCTCACCACTTTCTGTGGTCTTTGAGTACGGATGAACGATGATGGC
This sequence comes from Deinococcus metalli, assembly GCF_014201805.1. Classification (NCBI taxonomy): domain Bacteria; kingdom Thermotogati; phylum Deinococcota; class Deinococci; order Deinococcales; family Deinococcaceae; genus Deinococcus; species Deinococcus metalli. Next base: position 9,617 of record NZ_JACHFK010000013.1, read on the forward strand.
CGTGTGCGGATCGGGAGGAATGCCCGATCCGCACGCGATACAGCTGACGGTGGGCCCTGTGGAGACGTTCCCAGAGGCCGGCCATCTTCAGCTGACGGAAGTGGGCATACACCGTCTGCCCCAGTGGAACATCGTGAAGAGCGCTGCCCACCATCCCACCGCGCAGCGCGTACAGCCCGGCATCGACGATCTCATGGCATGACCACCGCAAAGGGATGCCGCGAGCAGACCGTGGGCACCACACCTCACTCCGCAGGGTTCTCGCAGCAGCGGTGACATCGGAATGATACTTCCGCGACGCCACCCCTCATGGTATTCGCCTGTCCTGAGCGGCGTGACCCTCCATAACGGGCTCTACGGCTGGCCGCAGCCGCGTCCCCAGCAGGCTGTACGCCCCGAGCACGCACGCGACACCGGTCAGCCAGCCGGCGAGCACGTCGGTCGGAAAATGCACCCCGAGGACCAGACGCGAGTACCCCATCAGGCCGGCGTACACCACCCCCAACACGAGCGCCGGCCAGCGCCACGATGAGTGCCATGCCAGCAGCACCACAAAGGTGACCAGCGCGGCCGCAACCGTGGTGTGCCCGCTTGGGAAAGACGGCCCAGACTCACTCACCAGCCGCGTCCACAGTTCCGGGCGGGGCCGGTGGAACAGCACCTTCATCCCAAAAGCGATGCCCACTGCGCTCCCGAGGCCCAGGAGTGCGAAGAGTGCCTGTGGGCGGCGCTGCATGAACCTCAGCCCGAGGACGATCACCATGAACACGGCGCCCATGGGCACCGGCCCCCCGAAGGTGTGCAGGAACACGCTCATGGACGTCAAAGCTGGGCTCGAATGGGCATGGATCCAGGTGAGAAGGGGCGTCTCGAACGCAAAGCGCTGCTGCTCGAGGACGTCCTCGGCGATCATGCCGACCAGCACGAGGGGCAGCAGGATGCCCAGCAGGAAGCGCAGCACCGGGGCCGGTCGGAGGATGGGAGCGGCAGAGGACAGACGCATGACCGCGAGGATGCCCAGCGAAGGTAAAGCGCCGGTATACCTGACATGGAGATGGCAGCTGGGCAGCCTGGTGCAGGTATACCTCGCCTTTACCGACGGCAGTCATGGTGGCGGCATGCGCCGCTCCGCCCTCCTGATTCCTGTCCTGCTCAGCACCCTCGCGGGAGCACAGAGTGTCACGCCTGCACTGGTGCCCCGGATCTCACCACCCGGACAGGTGCAGCCGGTCGCGCCGGGAACACGCACCTCCATGGCCCTCCCCACCCTGACCCTGCGGCCCGCCCTGCCCGGCGTGCACCGGGTGGACGTGCTCGGCAACGGCTTCATCCGCGTGGCCCACGCGCTGGTGCTGCCCCGCACGGCACTCAGCCCGGCACAGCTGCAGACCCTGGCGGTCACGGCCGCCCTGCGCACCTACCGCGCGGATCCTGGGCTGGCCGAGGTCGACGTCAGCATCTACCGCGCCCAGACGTACCAGGGGTTCGGCGGGCCGCTCCCCCTGCTCACCCTGTCCGTACCCGCCAGCCGGCGCGCAGTCCTCCAGACAGAGGTGATGGCCGGCACCTACGACCGGATCTGGGTACAGGGAAGCGCGCCACCCGAACAGGAGATCACGCCCCTGCAGGAACTCGAGCGCGTCCCGGTGTTCATCGGCACCCAGGCCGACCTGCTCCGCCAGCGGCTGGAGCAGGCCCTGGGTCTGGCCGGCGGTGGCGTGCGTCCCGGGGGGCTGCTGTTCAAAGGCACCCCCGCCCGGCGTCAGGTGGCCCTGACGTTCGACGACGCGCCGCACCCGCTGTACTTCCCACTGGTGCTCGACACCCTGCGGCGGGCCGGAGCGCACGCGACGTTCTTCGTGATCGGCCGCAACGCCGAAGCCTATCCCTACTTCGTGCAGGACATGGTGCGCGGCGGGCATGAGGTCGCCAACCACACCTATCACCACGTCCGGCTGCCGAAACTGAGTGACGCGCAGATCACGGCCGAACTCCAGCGCACCACCGACCTGCTCACCCACCTGAGCGGCCAGCCGGTGCGGTACTTCCGGCCGCCTGGGGGGGAGTATTCCGCCCGCGTCCTGAGGATCGCCCGGAACCTGGGCCTGACCACCGTGTTCTGGACGGACGATCCCGGCGACTTCCAGAACCCTGGTGTCGAGACGGTGGAGGCCCGCTTTGCCCGCACCCTCCGTCCCGGCGGGATCATCCTGCTGCACGACAACGCCCCGGACGGGCTGGCCGCCCTGCCTGACCTGCTCAAGGTCGCCACGGAGAAAGGGTACACCGTCGACACGGCCGGCACCCTGACCCGGTGATGCTGTTCGCGGGGGTAGCGACTTCGACCCGAAAGGGCTGAACGCCACCACCTCCGCGCTTCTGGCACCGGGGTGTTCGCTGGTTTCCAAGTGCCTGGCGGGCCCCCGCTGGCCCGCTCTGGCCTGATCATCATGAGCCGCAGCCCCGGCAACCTGCGCACCCCGGTGACCACGGTCACTGGCACCAGCCGCCACCCCCTGATCCGCTCCGCGGCCTTCAGTCTGCTCGGCGCGGGGCTCCACGTGGGCGTGTGGCAGACGTTGCTGTGGCAAGTCGGGCCCGCCCTCTTCCTCCAGGTGGCCCACTGGAGCCGGGAACTCCTGATCGGCGTGGCCGTCATCGCCCTGAGCGCGTGGTCCGGGCGGACGCTGTACAGCAGGCGTCAGCGCGCCCAGGCCGGCCGTTCTTCCGAGCCTCATATACCGGCCGTTAACCCGCCCCGCGCACGCTGAGGGCATGACCACGTTCCTCCCCCCGACGCCCTGGAGCCACCTCCGATTACGTCAGGTCACCTTCGACCGTCCAGCCACCATAGCCGTCCATGACGCCGCCGCGCGGCACGGCGTGTCTGCAGCGCTGGTGGCGAGCGTCCTCGCCGACGAGCGAACCCGCCTCGACCTGGCCGACCGCGTGCAAAACCTCGTGATGCGCGGCGCCTGCGCCCTGCCCCGCCGCGCGCGTCACTGGCTCTTGGAGCAGGTCGAGCGCGCGTGCGGGCGTCCGGTCGAGTCGTTCAGCCTGGGCCACGCGCAGATGAAGGTCGCAACCCTGACCTGGCTCGGCATTCACGGCTACCTCACGGTGCCGGCCAGCCTGGACGCGAAGCTGGACATGCTGCTTGACGACGCGCGCGCGCCCACCCTGGTCGCGGCGTGCCTGCGCGCCACCACCGACCACTGGCGGGCTGGCGGGGTGGACATCGCCGCCCGCGCGGACATCCTAGGCACGCTGTACAGCATCGGCCTGACCGGCGCAGCGGGCGTTCACCCGGAGCCGCGCCCGAATGACCGGGGGGCAGCGATCGCGGCGCATGCCCGCTGGCTGATGACCCGCCCGGCCTTCATGGGCACGGAGGCTGGGGGACACGGACGAGGCCTGCCGGTCGGCCGCTCCTGACGGCCACAGCCACACTGCAGGATCGCCGCGACGCGCCCATTGATCAGCTCAGCGGGCGCGTCACCGTGCTGCCGGGATCCAGGCCCGCTTCCGGGAAGCTCAACGAGGCGCTCAGGCCCCCGCCCGGCCGCACAGCGAGCGAGAACTCAGCATGGTGCTGCTCCGCGACGGCGCGCACCAGCGCGAGGCCCAGTCCCGCGCCCCGCACCGCCTGCTGCCCGTGGCCCCGCTGGAAGGGCTGCACGACCCGTTCCAGTTCGCCAGGGGGAAGGCCGGGCCCGTCGTCGCTGACCTCGATGCGTGCCCCCCGGCCATCGCGCGTGGACTGCACCCAAATCTCACCTCCCTCGCGGCCGTACGTCAGGGCGTTGCGCAGCAGGTTGCTCACCGCGAGCTCCAGGGTGCCCACATCGGCCGGCACGAGCACGCTGTCCGGCGCGAGGTGAATGCGCTGGCCCCGGGACGTGGCCGCAGGCCACTGGGCCGCCACGACCTGCGTGACGACCTCCGCGAGGTCGACAGGCTGCAGCGGTGCCGTCCCATGGCTGCGTGCGAGGGCCAGCAGGCTCTCGATGGCGCGCAGCATCTCGGCGGCGCTCTCCCGGACGGCGCGCAGGCTGCGGACGTAGTGCTCGGGCGAGCGGGGTCGTTCCAGGCTGAGATCGGCGCGGCCCTGCAGCACCGTCAGCGGGGTGCGCAGTTCATGGGCGGCGGCCAGGGCAAAGGCCTTCTCACGCTCGATGGTGCTTCCCAGGCGCTCGAGCATGGCGTTCACGGTGGAGGTCAGCCGCGCCATCTCGTCTTGCCCGGGCACGGGGGGCAGTCGCTCCGCGTAGCGGCCGGACGCCGCGATCGACGCCGCGAGGCGCGCGACGTCGTCCACGGGGCGCAGCGCCCGGTCGGCCAGCAGGTACCCGGCCACAACCCCGAACAGCAGCAGCGGCAGCAGGCCCAGCGTCAGGACGCGTACGCTGCGGTTTAATGTGGCGCGCACCTCGGCCTCCGAGCGGGTCGCCTGCACCCAGCCGCCAGCCGGCAGGCGCAGCGTGAAGGTGCGTTCCACCCCGACCGTCACGTACCCCGCCCGCAGGGGCGGGTGGGTGCGGGCCGCACCGAGCTGATCGACCAGCACGCCGGACGGACTGTACACGCGCAGGGCCGTGACGCCGGGCAGCTGGCCCTGCACCGGCGCGCCGGCCGCGTCGCCGCCGATGGGTGAACCCACGTCCCCGGCGAGCTGCGTGGCGGCCACGGTCGCGCCCTCACGCAGCGAGGCGTCCAGACCTGCCGTGAGGCTGCTGCGCAGGCTCACGAAGATCAGCAGGGCGCTCAGCAGCACGATGACCGTGCTGACCAGCGCGGAGTACAGCGTCAGGCGCCAGCGCAGGTTCACGCCCGGACGTCCTGCGGCAGCGGCCCCAGCCGATACCCCAGGCCACGCACCGTCTCGATCACGCTGTCGCCCAGCTTGCGCCTCACCGTGGACACGAAGACGTCCACCACCTTGGTGTCCACCGCGCTGTCCTCCGGCCAAACCCGCTCGATCAGGCTGTCGCGCGCGTACGCCCGTCCGGGATTGAGCCCCAGGCACTCCACCAGCGCGTACTCACGCGGCGTCAGGGCCACCGGCTGCCCGTCCCGCAGCACCTGGTGCCCGGCGAGGTCGAGGCGGTAGCCCAGCGGGAGGGGCAGCGTGTTGCTCGCCTCGCCCACCGAGCGCCGCACGAGCGCGCGGATGCGGGCCCGCAGCTCCCGGAACTCGAAGGGTTTGGTCAGGTAGTCGTCCCCGCCGGTGTCGAGACCCGTCACGCGGGAATCGAGATCCGCCCGCGCGGTCAGGAACAAGATGGGCGTCCGGTCGCGCCGAGCGCGCAGCGTGCGGGCCAGGGCGAAGCCAGCTTCCGGCCCCTCGGGCAGCATGACGTCCACGATCAGCAGGTCAAAGTCCCGCAGCGCGCACAGGCCCTCGGCGGTCACGGCGTCCGGCGCGTGATCAACCGTCAGGCCATCCTCGCCGAGCCCCTCAGTGACGAGGGCCGCGACGCGCGGATCATCTTCGACGAGCAGGAGCCGCATGGCGACCCTCCGAACCGGCCAGCAGCGCACTGGGGAGCATGCCCCACCGTAGCTCTGGCGGGTAAAGGGTCGGCAAAGGAGGAGCGGCGCAGATCATCTGCGCCGCTCCTCTCCCGGAGGGGGCTACTTGCTGGTCGCGCCGGCCACGTCAGGCGTCTCGGGGCCGCTCTGGTCGCCCTGCTGCACGTTGTCCGTATCCGCGCCCGCCGGCTCGGCGGCGTCGGCCGTCTCGCCAGCTTCGGCGCCGTCCGCCGTCTCCGTGTCCCCCGCCGCGTCCGGCACGTCGCCGACTTCAGCGGTGTCGGTCGCGCCGGCCACGTCGGCGGTGTCGCCCGTCTCCGGCGTGTCCACGGCGCTGCCCTGAGTGCTGGCCGGGGCCGTCACAGTCGCGGGAGTGGCGGGCGCGGTCTTCTGCGCGCCGGCGATCTGGGTGACGCCGAGCACGGCAATGGCGGTGGTGAGGGACGCGGCGATCAACTTGAGTTTGATGTTCATGGGTTTCATCCTTCGGCCGCCTGGGGCTCAGGGATCGGAGCGGCGGCGAACTCCGATGCGTGCACTGTAGAAACGCGTGGTAAAGGCCTGGACAGCAAAAGTAAAGGGCGCGTGTGGAGGAACGGGCCACGCCGCAGTCCCGGGGACGTTTCAGGTGGACGTGACCGCGGCTTGCCACGCTGGGCAGATGACGGTTCATGCCCGCCCTTCATCCACGAGGTCCGCCGCGGCGCCGATCCTGAGCAAGGTGCCGCTGATCACGGCGGCATTCTGGGTCGTCAAGGTGCTCACGACCGGCATGGGCGAGACCGCCTCGGACTTCCTCGCGCACCGCCTCGGGCCGGTACCGGCGGTGGCCATCACGGGCCTCGCCCTGCTCGCCGCGCTCACGTGGCAGCTCACCTCGCCCCGGTACCGCGCCCCGGTGTACTGGACGGCCGTGGTCATGGTCAGCGTGTTCGGCACCGTCGCTGCGGACGTCCTGCACGTCGGCCTGGGCGTGCCGTACCTGCTCTCCACCATCGCGTTCGCGGCTGTCCTGGCCGCGGTGTTCTGGCTGTGGAAGCAGCGGGAAGGAACCCTCTCGATCCACTCGATCCACACCCGCTCCCGCGAACAGTTCTACTGGGCAACCGTTCTGGCGACCTTCGCGCTTGGCACGGCCGCCGGAGATCTGACCGCCCGCACGCTGAACCTCGGGTGGTTCGTCTCCGCGCTGCTCTTTGCCGCGCTGATGCTCGTCCCGGCGCTGCTGCGTCGGCCCCTGGGGGAGATCGCGACGTGCTGGACGGCGTATGTTCTGACCAGACCGCTGGGCGCGTCGGTCGCCGACTGGATGGCGACATCGCACGGCCAGGGCGGCCTGAACCTGGGGACGGGGCCGGTCACCCTCGGGTGGGGGGCCCTGATCGTCGTGTTCGTGGCCGCGCTGGCCCTCACTCGCCGGGACGTCGAGGAACGCGCGACGAGCCCGGCGCTGGACACCGCCCTGGAGTGAGCGCCGGACGCAGGGCTGTGCCCCGCGTCCGGCGGCGCCTGCCGGTGGTCTCAGGACGCGCGCAGCACCTCCGTCACGCGCTGCCCGGAGGCACGCCGGGCCACGGCCACAGCCGCGCCGGTGGAGACCACCGCGCTGATCAGCAGCACGCCCAGGTACACCCAGGGCATCAGCAGGCCCTCAGGCGGCGGGTCGAACACGCCCTGCAGCAACTTGATCAGCGTCTGGGCGACGCCCAGGCCGATCACGAGGCCGAAGGCCCCGCCCAGGCCGACGACCACGAGCGCCTCGCCGTTCAGGAAGGCCCCCAGCTGCCGCGACGTGGCCCCCAGCGCGCCGAGCACCGTGAAGGTGCGGCGGCGCTCGGTGAGGCCCAGGGCCAGCACCAGCCCGGTCGCGCCGGCCAGGAGCGCCGCGGCGAAGCTCAGCTCGATGCGTGACAGGCCCGCGAGGTTCACGGCCGTAAGCCCGGACGACACCCGCGCGCGGGCGCTGCCGAGATCCGTGACCTGCACGCCCGGGAGCTTCGCGGTGAGGCGGCGGGCCCCGTCCACGACCTGGCCTGGGGAGCCACTCACCTTCAGCAGCGCGACCTCCGCCACCGCATTGCCGGTCTGCTGCGCGAGGTACGCCGCGTTCGCGACCAGGAAGGAGTCCTTGGGGGCCGTGGGGAACTCGCGCACCACGCCCACGAAGGTGAAGGACACCACGGCATACTGGTGCGTGCGGGCATTCAAAAGCCGCAGGCGTACGGCGTCCCCAAGCGAGAGGTTGTAATCGTTGACGGTCTCCTGGGAGACGAACAGGGCGTCGGGGCGGGCGCTGAGCTTCGCCAGGGCTGCCGGGGCACTCAACTCCTTGAAGTAGGTGTTCGAGAGGTGGCTGACGTCCGTGAAGTGCGCCGCGTCAATGCCGTAGATGTCCTGCAGGTCGGCCCCGACGTACGCGTAGCGGTGGATGAGGGGTTGCGCGGCGCTCACGCCGGGCAGGGCCGTCAGGGCGGCGAGCTGCGGCCCGGCGGGCCCGGCGGCCGTGCCGGTCACGGTCACGTCCGCGCCATTGGTCAGGATGGCGTCCACCCGCGCCTGATCGTTGTAGGTGGCGTTGAAAATCGACGTCGACAGCGCGAAGGCCACCGCCAGCGCCACCAGCGCCGCGCCGCGTGAGAGCACGCCGCCCTGGCGTTCGAGCGCGGCGGCCACGATGCCGGACAGCCGGCCGCTGACGGGGCGAAGGAGCTGCCCAAGCACGTTCCGGCGCAGCAGCGCGCCCAGCAGCCGCACGGCGAGCAGCGTGCCGCCCAGCCACAGCGCCAGCGGCGCGATGAAGGCCTCGATCTGGATGCTGGCCTGCGTGACGCCCTCCGGCGCGAGGACGAGCTGGTACCCGCCCGCCGCGCTGCGCCAGAACACCACGCCGGCCAGGATCAGCAGCAGGGCGTCCACGTACAGCCGCTGCCACAGGGGTATGCCGCGGCGCCGGACCGCCTGGCGCTGCGCGGCCACCGTAGACGAGCGCACGGCCCCCAGGGTCGGCAGCAGCACGGCCCCCAGGGCGAGCAGCAGCCCAGCCAGGGCCGGCCACAGGAGCGACGTCAACGTCAATGGCGTGCCGGCCAGCGACGGAGCGAGCAGCGCCGCCACGCCCAGTCCGGCCAGCAGTCCCAGGCCCGCAACGACCAGCGCCTCCGCGGCGCCGAGCCGCAGGATGAGCCCCTCGGGCGCGCCGCGCACGCGCAGCAGGGCGGCCTCGCCGGCCCGCTGGGTGCCGCTGGCCTCCGCGACCGTGACCGTCAGGGCCGCGGCGAGCAGCGCGCCCGGCAGGCCCAGGAACAGGAACAATGCCTGCGCATACAGCGCGCCCTCGCGCGCGCCGTCCAGCGTGGCCCCCAGGGTGTTGCCGACCACGGCCGAGCCGGCCAGCCGCGCCTCGACGTTGTTCGCCAGGCGACCGACCAGCGCGAAGGCCCGGCCGGGATCTGCCGGTAACGTCGTGGCCAGCCGGACGTGCAGCTGGGTGCGCACGGTGTCCGGACGCGCCGCGCGCTGCGGCGCGAACAGCACGTCGAACTGCGCCCGGGGCAGCAGCAGCACGTTGTCTGGCGGGGCCTGTGGAGCGAGCCCCTTCGGGGCCCCGACCGCCTGGAACAGCGAGTCGGCGGCCGGCAGGTCGACCACGCCCGCGACCGTCACGGCCACCGGCGGCGCGCCGTGGCGCGTGACCGTGACGCGGTCGCCGACCCCGGCGTGCAGGTTGGCGGCGGTCTGCTGCGAGAGGAGCACGCCCTGCGTCGCCCCGACCAGCGCCCGGAGTTCGGCTGGGAAGGCCGCCGCGTACCCGGGGGGCAGTCCCAGCACCTTGCCCGCCCCGGTCGTCTGCGTGGTCGTCTGGCCAGCCGGGCCGGTGACGGCGCTCAGGGCGGCCACATCGGCATAGCCGACCGGGAGAAGGGTCTTGACGGGGGTCGCGGCCCGGATGGCCTGTTCGGCTGCTGCAGCGCTCGCCTGTGGGCCCAGCAGCACCTGCCAGTCCACTGGCACGGACGCGGCCGCCCGCGCGGTCATGTTCGCCCGGCCGGTCGCGATGAACGCCAGCAGCAGTGCCAGGAACGCGGTCGTCAGGGCCACGCCCCCGGAGGTGCCCCATACCCGCAGGGCCCGCCGCGAGAGCAGCCCTCGCAGCCACGCGCCGGTCACGTCAGCCCCCGAACCGAGCGGGTGATCCCAGACACCGCCCCGCCTTGCAGGTGCCAGACGTCCTTCAGACGTGTGGCGACTGCAGGATCGTGGGTGGCGAGCACCAGCGCGCTGCCCGGCTCCAACGCCGCGAGGAGCACGTCCATCAGCTGCTGCGCGGTCGCGGAGTCGAGCTGCCCGGTCGGCTCGTCCGCCAGGATCAGGCGTGGCCGGGTGACCAACGCACGCGCCACCGCCACCCGCTGCGCCTGCCCGCCCGAGAGTTCCTCGGGCAGCTGGTCGGCCAGCGCGCCGAGGTCGAGGCGCTCCAGCCACTCCTGGGCCTCATGCAGGGCGCTGCCCTGATCCTGGCCGTTCAGGATGAGCGGCAGGGCCACGTTCTCCACGGCGCTCAGCGGGGCGAGCAGGCTCTGCGCCTGGAACACGAAGGATACCCGGCCGGGCCGCAGGGTGTCGGGGGCACCCAGGGCCGGCCAGGACAGCGTGCCGGACGTGGGCGCGTCGAGCGCGCCCAGCAGGTGCAGCAGGGTGCTCTTGCCGCTCCCCGAGGAGCCCAGCAGCGCGATCCGGTCGCCCGGCGCGACCCACACGGACACGCCCCGCAGGGCGTGCACCGTCTGGGTGCCCACCCGGAAGTCGCGGGTGAGGTCGTGCGCGGAGACCAGGGCGGTGTCCAGGCGGCCCAGGTGCAGGCCGGGGCGGTCGATCACGTCACGCATCAGCCCACCGCCCGTCACTCAGGTGCAGCACCCGGTCGGCCCGGGCGGCCAGGCGCGGGCTGTGGGTGGCGATCAGAGCGGCGCGACCCTGCCCGTGCACGAAGTCGCCGATCAGCTCCGTCACGCGGTCTTCGGTCTCTGCATCGACCTCGGCGGTCGGCTCGTCGGCCAGCAGAATTCGGGGGCCGTGCGCCAGGGCGGCGACCAGCGCGGCGCGCGCCGTCTCCCCGCCGGACAGCTGGGACGGGTAGGCGTGCAGGCGCTGCGCCAGACCGACCCGGTTCAGGAGTTCCCGCGCCCGCGCGGCGTCCCGGCGTCCGAGCAGCGCGCCCGTGAGGAGGGCGTTGTCCAGCACGCTCAGGTGGGGGATGAGGTTGCCGCTCTGGAGCATCACGCCCAGGTGCGCGGCTCGCAGCCGGGCGCGGCGCGCTTCCGGTTGCCGGGAGAGCCGCTCTCCACCGAGCGCGATCCACCCCCCGTCCGGATCGTCCAGGCCCGCCAGGCACGCAAGCAGGGTGCTCTTCCCGCTGCCAGAGGCACCCAGCAGCACGGTCAGTTCGCCCGGCCGCAGCTCCAGGCTGACCCCACGCAGGGCGCGGGTCTCGTCGTCCCCCACGTGGTAGAAGCGGTACAGATCGGTGGCGTTCAGCAGGGTCACGCCCCTCACCGCCAGCGCAGCGAGTCGGACATCTGCTTCCACGCGTCCACGTTGTCCGAGCCCAGCGGGGCCGAGAACCGCAGGAGCACCCGCTTCCCAGCATGGGAGAGCACATACAGGTCGTTCTCCAGCGCCGGGGCGCGCCCGGTCACGGCGTTCACCGGCCCGGTGGACGTGAAGCTCGCCCGGACGGCCGGCCCGGACGGCAGCGTGACGGCTTTGACCGCCGTGACCTTGAGGCCCGGGACGGTCTTCGCCAGCGCGGCCAGTTCCCCGGAACGCACGCTGGCCGGCGTGGGCGTCCCGGTGCTGCCGGCCGTCCAGACCTCCACCGCGCCGAGCTTGGACGTGAAGGTCACGCGCGTGCCGCTGACGGCGCGGGCCCAGCCCTCGGGCACCTCCAGCGAGTACCCGCCGGCTGCACTGGCGTAGCGCACGAAGGCCTGGTTGTCGGGAATGTCGCCGACCGGGTGGGTTTCCGGGGCGACCTGGGTGGACGTCTGGGCGTGGGCGGCGAGGGGAGTCAGGGCCGCCGTCAGGAGCAGGGCGGTGATGGGCAGGCGCTTGGTCATGGTGAACCTCCACCGTGACCGTAGAACCGGGAGGTTGAGGTGCGGTAAAGACCGCGCTGGACGACGCTCGGCGTGACGCATACGGGCAATGGGGACAGCCCGCTTCGGCCGTCCCCACCGTAACTCCCCCACGTTCACTCCACGTTCGTTCGGGCCCGGCGGACTTCCAGCGCCACCGGGATGAAACTCAGGACCACGACCACGCCGACGAGCAGCAGGATGTAGCGGTCGAGGTTCGGGATGAGGCCCCCCAGCGCGTAGCCGAGCAGTGGCACGCCCAGCGCCCACAGCAGGCCCCCGACCACGTTGTATGTCAGGAACTTCGGGTAAGCCATGCCGCCCACACCGGCCATGGTCGGGGCGACGGTGCGCACCACCGGCACGAAGCGCGCCAGGATCAGCGCCCGGCTGCCGTGCCGGTCGAAGAACGCCTGCGTGCGCTGGACGTATTCCGGCCGCAGCAGGCGGCTGCCCTCGCGGTTGAACACCGCCGGGCCGAACTTCCGGCCGATGGCGTACCCCACGCTGTCCCCAAGGATCGCTCCGGCCGCCACCGCCAGCATCAGGCCCGGCAGGTTCAGCGTGCCCTGCCGGGCGAGCAGGCCCGCCGTGATCAGCAGGCTGTCGCCCGGCAGGAAGAAGCCGGCCAGCAGGCCGGACTCCGCGAAGACCATGCCGAAGATCCCGGCGTAGGAGACGCTCTGGATCAGGTGAGGGAGATCGGACATGGCCGGAGCATAGGGAGGGCAGGTAAAGGGCGGGTATACCTCTTGAGACGCGGCTCCCGGGGACCGCAGGGGCATCCGGGAGCCCGGACTGCGCCGGGCGTCACGCCGCTTCGGCGTCCGCCGGCGCGAGCGCCACCTGATCCCGCCGCGTCACGGCGAGGTAGCCCACGACGCCCAAGATGGCCAGCAGGAACAGGGCGCTGGTCACCGTGGTGCCCAGGCCCAGCCCGCCGTCGGCCCTCGCCTGCGACAGCGAGTCCCCGATGGACGCTCCAAGCGGCCTCGTCAGGATGTACACGATCCAGAAGGTCAGGATGCCGTTCAGTTTCAGGAACAGGTGTGCGAGGGCAGCGAGGACGATCAGCCCTGCGAACAGGCCGACGGACACGACGTACCCGAGCTGCAACTTTTCCGCGACCAGGTCGCCGGTCGCGGTGCCCAGCGCGAACGTGAACAGCACGGCGAGCCAGTAGAAGGCCTCGCGCCGGGCCGTGAAGATCGAGTGGATCGAGAGCGTTCCCTCACGCCGCCACCACGCGAAGAAGGTCGCGGCCAGCGCGGCGGCGAAGATGGCGCTGCTCGTCCACAGGCTGATGCCGAAGTGGTCGGTCATGTTGTCGGTGATCAACGTGCCGACCACGCTGACCAGGACGATGGCCGCCCAGTAGATGCCCGGTACATAGCGGCTGGAGCGGAACTGCGCGACCAGCACGGCGATCAGCAGGACGCCCATCACGACGGTGGTGCCGGTCAGGCCGAGCTTCAGGGTGGTGTTCAAGTAATCGGCGGCCGTCTCACCGACCGTCGTGGCGAGCACCTTGATGATCCAGAAGAAGGCCGTGACCTCCGGCACCTTGCTGATCACGGTGCGCAGGTGATCGGTGGTGCTGCCGGCGGCCGTCGTCACGGGTGCCGACCGGGGCGGGCAGGGAGCGGGTGGGGAGCGGTCAGGACTGTGTTCATGAAACCTCCGGCGCGCTGAGCGCGCGCGCATCGTAGGCACCGCACGTTGAGGGCAGGTATAGCCGCGCGCGTCCACACCCGGGCTTTACGTTGGGAGGGGAAGCTGACGGCTGGAGGTGCCATGCACGAAGTGTTCGTTGTCCTGTCGTCCTTCCTGGCGTCGTCAGTCGAGATGGTCGAGGCCCTGACCATCGTTCTCGCGGTCGGCCTCACCCGCGGGTGGCGCTCGGCCCTCTCCGGCACGGCCGCCGCCCTGATCCTGCTGGCGGTCATCGTCGCCCTCTTCGGGCCCGTGCTGTCCCGCCTGCCCCTGCAGCCGCTGCGCCTGATCGTCGGCGCGCTGCTGCTCATCTTCGGCGTGCAGTGGTGGCGCAAGGCCATGCTGCGCGCCAGCGGCTTCAAAGCCCTGCACGACGAGGACGCCACGTTCGCCGCTGAGACGGCTGCCGCCCAGGCACAGGGTGCTGTGAGACCCGGCGCCCTCGACACCTATGGCGTCGCCCTGACCTTCAAGAGCGTGCTGCTCGAGGGCCTGGAGGTCGCGTTCATCGTCGTGACCTTCGGGGCCAGTGCGCAGCAGCTGGGCCTGGCCGCGTGGGGCGCGGGCGCGGCGCTGGTGGTCGTCCTGGCCCTGGGCCTGCTGATCCACCGGCCGCTGTCGCAGGTGCCGGAGAACACCCTGAAGTTCACGGTGGGCGTGATGCTCACGACCTTCGGCACGTTCTGGGCGGCCGAGGGGGCCGGCGCCGTGTGGCCCGGCGGAGATGCGGCGATCCTTGGTCTGCTGGTCGTGTACGCAGCCGCGTCGTATGGATTTGTGACGTGGCTCAGGCGGAGGCACACGGCCCGCGCGGCACGCACGGAGGTGACCGCGTGAAATACGTGACAGGCTTCTTCCGGTTCTGGTACGACTTCATCGTCGGGGACGACTGGACGGTCGCGGCCGCCGTGGTCGCGGCATTGATCGCGACCGCGCTCCTCGCGCATTTCGCGGGCGCATGGGTGGTGCTGCCGCTGGCCGTGCTGGTCTTCGTCGCCGTCAGCCTGTGGAAGGCCAGCCGCTCCTGAACGCTGTTCATGGCTATACCTTCCCTAAAGGCGGGCCGCCTAAAACAGAAAGCGTAAAGGAGATTCACCATGAAAAAGACCCTTCTGTGTGCTGCCCTGCCCTTCGCCGCCCTGTTCAGCCTGGTTCACGCTGTGCCGCTGGATGTTCCGCAGGCAACCATCGTGAGTGATACGACAGGAGGCGGGTACATGCCCGACAACCAACTGTACACCGAAAGTGCCTGGCAGAGCGTCATTCTGCCCGAAGGTGTCATGTCCAAGCTGGGAAATTACAGTGCCGTGCAGCTGACGACCATGAATCTGCCCAGCAATGTGCATGCCAAGCTTGTCCCTGAAGAAGCGCCCGGTCAGGTCGGCCTGTCGATCTGGCGGACAAACAGGAGCCTGCGGGTCGGTCAGGTCGGTCTCTTCACCCTGACGAATCCCGTGACCCACTTCAGCTATACCTTCCAGGCCATGGTGATGGGGGCCGGCACCTGAACGTGACCTGATGACCCTCCCCCAGGGTGTCGAAACCGCGAACTGCAGGGTTCGCGGTTTTGCGTATGCCACCGGTATACCCCGGCTTTACCTGCGTTCTCTACGGTCGCGCCCATGACTCCAGAATTCCAGGCGGTGATCCTTGGCGTGGTCGAGGGCCTTACCGAGTTTCTCCCCGTGTCCTCCACCGGTCACCTGATCGTCGCCGAGAGCCTGATCGGCTACCGGGACACCGGGGAGGTTCTCACCGTCGTCATCCAGCTCGGCGCGATCCTGGCTGTGATCCTCTACTACTGGCGGCAGCTGATCGGGCAACTGACCCGGCTACTGCGGGGCAGTCGCCCGGCCCGGCACTTTTGGCTGAACCTGATTGTGGCCTCGCTGCCGGCTGCCCTGCTAGGTTTGCTGTTCGAGAAGGCCATCAAGGCGGCGCTCTTCTCCCCGCTGACGGTGGCCATCAGCGCCATCCTGGGCGGCGCCGTACTGTGGTGGGTGGACACCCGGCGCCGGGAGGCCACGGTCGAGCTGACCGAACCTGACCTGGACAGCGTCACCACCCGGCAGGCGGCGCTGATCGGTGTGGCGCAGGCGGTCGCGATCATTCCCGGCGTGTCGCGCAGCGGGGCCAGCATCGTCGGCGGCCTGCTGACCGGCCTGAATCGCGTGACCGCCACGGCCTTTTCGTTCTTCCTGGGTATTCCCATCCTGGGCGGGGCGGGCCTGTACAGCCTGTACAAGGCCCGGCACGCGCTGGGCAGCATTCCCGGCGGGAGCAGCACCCTGGTGATCGGCACGGTCGTCGCGTTCGTGACCGCGCTGGTGTCCGTGACGTGGCTGCTGCGCTACGTGTCCACACACGACTTCCGGGGCTTCGCGGTGTACCGGGTGGTGATGGGGGCCGTCATCCTGGCCCTGCTCGCCGCCGGCGTCCTGAAGTGACCCCGGGCACGGGCCACGGTGCTGGCCAGGCCGGGCTCACGGGCCGCGCAACACGCCGTGGCGCGGGTGGAGGCCATCCCGGAGGGCCGCGGCGATGTCGAGGATGCCCGAGCCGCAGCTGCGCCGGGGATCCGGATCACAGCGGCCACCGGCGAACGGCCGGGCACTCCCCCGCAGCAGGTGCCCCACGGCCTGCGGGCTCAGGTCTGGCTGCGCGCTGAGCAGCAGACTGGCGGCCCCAGCCACCAGCGGCGCCGCGAAACTGGTGCCCATCGCTTCACGCTCGCCGGTGCCGACGTTCAGGACGTCCACGCCCTCCTGAGGACTCCCCCCGGGGGCGGCGAGCGCCACGGCCGCTCCCCAGTTCGAGTAGGGTGCCCGGACGCCGCGCTGATCCGTGGCGGCCACGGCCAGAACCCCCCGGCAGCCGGCCGGGGTGTTGCGGGCGGCCGGCGCGTCCATGTTGCCCGCAGACGCGACGATCACACTCCCGGCCAGCAGCACCTCATCCACGGCCTGTTGCATGGCGGGGGCACAGCCCGTCCGGGGCACCGTGGCCAGTGAGAAGGACGCCGTGATCACGCGGGCAGGATGGGCATTCCTGGGGACACCCGACACCGGCAGCCCGGCCGCCCACCGCAGGGCCCGGATGGCCGCGTCCAGCGACGGCTGCCCGTGGGTTCCCAGCACCCGGACGTCCAGCAGGGCGGCCTGCGGGTCGACACTGTGGACGACACCGGCCACCGCCGTGCCGTGCCCGTTCGTGATCGGGCGAGACCATCCCCGGGTGGTGAAGTCGTGCCCGGTGACACGCGTGCCCCCCAGGGCGGGCTGGGCACCGATCCCGCTGTCGAGCACCGCCACCGTCACCATGGCGGCGTGAGCAGGACGGTGCGGCATCCTCACCTGCCGCAGGGGCCAGTTCACCTCGACGAGGTACCCGGTTCCGACGGCGAGGCTGCCCAGTAGACCCAGGCCCAGCATCCACCACCGGCGCGTCATGCCCCGAGCGTCGCGTGCCGGGATTGAGCCCTGGTATAGGTGTGGGCCCCGGGGGCCTCAGGGGGCGCTGAGCAGTTCGTTGCGGCGCACGAAGGCCCGCATGAAGCGGCCCATGATCCGCGTCTGTGTACCGTAGGCGTTCACGGCCGCGAGCTTGGTCGCCTCCTGGGCAGCGTTCAGGTCGACGCGGTGCCACGGGGTGTGGGGGGCCAGCGGCGGCACCGTCAACGACAGCTGCGGGTGCAGGCCCTTGGGCAGCGGCCACTCCACGCCGCCGTGCACCATCCAGAAGCGCAGGCGGTCGATCTGCTGGCGGCGGGCGAGCAGGCGCTGCGCGATGAACGAGAGGGTGTGGTGATCCCGGTGGAAGTCCTGCGGGGACGGTGCGAGCACCAGATCCGGGCGCACCCGGTCGAGGACGCGGTTCAGGTCGGCCTCCAGCGCCTGCCCGGTGTACGGCGCGCCCGGCGTCAGCGCCCCGGTCACGTACACGGCCGTGGCCGCCGTGGTCGGGGCCGTGTACGCCTGCGTGTAGTTCGTGGTGTAGAGCCGCTCCAGGCCCCCATCCGGGTAGCCGAGCATGACCGTGTGGGCCGCGTCGACGCCCAGGAGCGAGGCGGCGCGGCGGGCCTCCAGAACCCGCGCGTTGCCGAGTGCGCGCATGTCCGCCGCGCTGGGATCGAGCACCCGGCGCGTGAGCATGGCGTCGAACTCGAACCCGTCCCCGGCGGTCGCCCACACGATGGTCACGTCCGCGCCGGCCGCGCGGGCCTGCTGGATCATCCCGGCGCAGCACAGCGTCTCGTCATCCGGGTGCGGCGAGAGCATCAACACGCGCTCACCACGGGTGAAGGCCGGCGCCGGTGGAAGCGCCGCCACCCGGTCGGCCCCGGCGTCGTACAGCTGCGCCACCTGTGGGGAGTTGATCCACACGGCCAGGATCAGCAGGGCCAGCAGCGTCAGCGGAACGACGGGTCGGCGAAGCGTCCGGCGGTTCATTTGAGGATGTTCACCGCCCGGCTGGCCACCAGGATGACCGTCAGCATGGACGTGGCCGCCTGCAGCATCATCAGCCCCTTGGCCCGCCGGCTCAGCGGCAGCGCGTCGGTGGGGCTGAACGCCGAGCCGTTGGTGAACGCCAGGAACAGGTAGTCGAGGTACATCGGCCGCCACGGGGGCGTGGTGGGGGCCAGCGTCATCTGCGGGAACAGGAAGTCCGGGGGCTTGCCGATCAGACCGCGGCGCAGCGGGCCGCCCTGATCCATCTCCCAGTACCACAGGCTGAAGACCAGTACGTTGGTGACCCAGATGTTCAGGGCACCGGCCAGCAGGCTGACCCCGCTGGCACCGCTGCCGCGCAGCAGGCTGAGCACCAGGAGCGCCAGGGACGAGAGGTTGGTCAGGTGCAGCAGGGCGATCACGGCGATGGCCAGGACGCGGCTGTCCCGGGCCCAGGGCGTCACCCGGGCTTCCAGCCGAACCAGGTGCCGGCGGGCCCGTCCACGCACAACCACCAGCGGCACGAGCATCAGCCCCTCCAGGCTGGGCAGCAGCCACGTGGGGCCGAGGGTCAGGTGCTCGCTCAGCGCCAGGTTCAGGCCGATCACCGCCAGGATGGCAAGGCGAGCTGGCCACAGTGACTCGGGCGGCAGAGGCACTGTCATGTGGCCGGGAACCTGAGGTGAACCTGAAAGGTGGTGGCCGTCCACTCTGGGATGAGCTGGGCATGCCAGCGCCGCGCGAGGGCCGACACCAGGGCGAGGCCCAGGCCGCTGCCCTCCACGCTCTGCACGCCCGCGCCACGCTCGAAGGGCAGCAGCAGCCGGGGCCAGTCGTCCCGCGCCGGCCCAGGCCCGAGACTCTCCACGCTGAGTTCACGCGCCGCGGTGCGGATCCAGATGACGTCACCGTCGCCGTACTTCAGGGCGTTCTCCAGCAGGTTGCCCAGCGCCCGGGCCACGCCGTCTGGCTCGGCGTGTACCTCCGTAGGCTCGATCTCAAGGGCCAGACGTTTGCCCTGCGCATGAGCCGTATCCTCGAACACTTCGCTGGCGCCGACCGCCACGGCCGCCAGATCGACCGGCTGGAGGGCCACCGGCGCCTCGCTGCGGGCGAGGGCCAGCAGCCCTTCGGTGAGGTCCTGGAGCGCCTCCACGCGGCCCCGCATGCCCAGCAGGGCGCGCTCGTACTCCGCCGCCTCGCGCGGGCGTTTGAGGGTCAGGTCGAGCCGCCCGCGCAGGACGGTCAGCGGGGTGCGCAACTCGTGCGCGGCCGTGCGGGCGAAGTTCTTCTCCCGCTCGATGGTGTGCGACAGGCCGTCCAGCATGGAGTTCACGGTTCTCGTCAGGCGGGCCATCTCATCGTTGCCCGGCGCCTGGAGCACCCGCTCGGCGTAGTCGCCCCGGCGGGCGATCGCGTCGGCCGTGCGGACCACGGCGTCCACGGGGCGCAGGGCGCGGTCGGCCAGCCAGTACCCGGCCGCGCAGGCGGCCGCAATCATAAAGACGCTGCCGATCAGGAGCAACTTGGCCAGCGTCTCCAGAAAGCCCGAGAGCGCCTCGGTGGAACGCGACACCCGCAGCACCAGACCCTCGACAGGCAGGGTCAACACGCGGCGGGCGTCCTCAGTACCGAGGCCCGGCGTGACCGGAAACTGCGTGCGAGTGCCTTCCGAAGCGTTGCCAGCCCGCGCGATTACCTGTCCGTCTGGACGCAGGAGTTCGATGCTCAGATCAGCGTTGGGGTTCAGGTCTGGGGTGAATGCCGTCTGTCCGTCCACCCGCTCGATGCTGGCACGCGCCACGCTGGCCGTTTCCTGCAGCGTGGCGTCGAGGGACGCGCCCAGCGCCCGTTCGGCCGCAAAGTACACGCCCGCGCCGCCCAGCACGACGGTCACGGCGAACACGAGCGCGTATCCGAGGGTCAGTTTGATGCGAAGGCTCAGGTTCGCAATCATCCTGCGCCGCCCAGCCGGTATCCAGTGCCGCGCAGCGTAACGATGAGCGTGTCGTCGGTCTTGCGCCGGATGATGCTGACGTACACGTCGATCACCTTGGGTTCGACGTTCGCGTCCCCGCTCCACAGGCGGTCGATGATCTCGTCGCGGGTGAACACCCGCCCCGGGTTCAGGGCCAGGAGTTCCAGCAGCCCGAACTCCCGGCGGGCGAGGTCGGCGCGGACGCCCGCGCGGTACAGCTCCCGGCCCGCCAGATCCATGACCCAGCCGCCCGGGAGCTGCACGGTGTTCTGGGCGTTCCCACTGGCCCGGCGCAGCAGGGCGCGCACCCGGGCGCTCAGCTCGGTGAAGTCAAAGGGTTTGAGCAGGTAATCGTCACCGCCGGCGTCGAGGCCCTGAACGCGGTCGGCGACCGTGCCGCGCGCCGTCAGGTACAGGATCGGGGTGACCACCCCAGCAGCGCGCAGCTGCCGGCCCAGCACGTACCCGGCGTCGATGCCCTCGGGCAGCATCACGTCCACGATCAGCAGGCCGTACGGAAAGAGCTGAGCCAGCTCCGCACCGACCGTGGCGCTGGGGGCCACGTCGATCTCATAGCCGTCCTCGCTCAACCCGTCGCGGAGCAGTTCCGCGATGTGTGGGTCGTCCTCGACGATCAACAGCCGCATCAGACGCGCCTCAGGAACAGCAAGACCGCGAGTGTGGCCATGACGCACGTCAATCCCGTCAGCGCCCCGGCCAGGACGTCGGTGGGGTAGTGCACGCCCAGCACCACGCGCGAGAGGCCCATCAGCGCAGCGTAGACGACGCCTGCGCCCAGCACCACCCACCGCCAGCGGCTCCGCCATGCCAGAACGATCAGCACGGCGGCGAGCGCGGCCGCGGCCGTGGCATGTCCGCTGGGGAACGACAGCCCCGAGACATACACGTCGCTTGGCCACAGGTCTGGACGCGGCCGGCCATACGCGAGCTTGAGCAGCCACTGCGTCGCCTCGGCCAGCCACAACCCCACACCAGCGAACAGCGCCAGGTGCCACCGTCTGCGGAACCCCAGGAGCAGGGGCAGCAGGATGAACAGTGGCGTGGTCACCCACGGGCCGCCTACGGCGTTCATCACATGCCCGAAGAGCTGCAGGCCCGCGCCCGTGTGGGCGTGCAGCCATGCCATAGCGCCGATGTCCGGCGTGATCGGTTGGCGTTCAAGCACCTCGCTGCCGAGGCCCAGTACGCCAGCAGCGGGCACGGCCGATGCAGCGATGGGCCAGACCCACAAGGGGCGCTTCACCGTGCGGGGCGTCTGAACGGGTGCGGTCATCATGCCGCGCAGCATCCCCGCGCCAGGTTAAGGTGGGGTATACCGTCGCCTGAGTCCCAACGCATCGACCGCCGAGAAGGGTGTGAGCTGTCCTCTTCACTCAGGCAGCGGTGCAGCTCCGTAACGCTCTCGGAGACTACCTCCCAATCGGCCAAAACCAGCAGCACCATGGGCCGGGGAACGTCCATGTCGTGATCCCGCGGCCCTGCCCTCTGACGGGCCCGTGACCCATTGGGCGCACCGGCCCTCCTCACCATCCCGGGCAGCGTGACCCTGCTCTTCTGGGGACCTCAGTGCGCTTTCCGGTCCTCTGGGGCCGGCGCCAGGGCATACAGCGAGACCAGCGCGGCCGAGATATCTCGGAAGATGGGGGCCGCCACCTGGGAGCCCTGATACTCCCGCTGGGCGCCGCGCACCATCACCGCCACCGTGAACTGGGGTCGGTCGGCCGGCAGAAAGCCCGCGAACGTCGAGGAGAATACCGACTCGCTGTAGCGGCCGCTGACCACCACCTGGGCGGTGCCGGTCTTGCCGCCCACGTGGTAGCCCGGCAGCGCCGCCTTGCCCCGGATCCCGTCATCAATCACCCCATGCAGCACCTCGCGCATGCGGGCGGCGGTGGCAGGCGCAAGCACCGGTCGGGTTCGCACGGGTACCGCAGCGGTCAGGCGGGGCGTGACGTACCGCCCATCGGCGGCCAGTACGTTGAACGCCGCCGCGAGCTGCAGGGTGGTGACCGTCAGGCCCTGACCGAAGGCCATGGTGGCCTGCGACAGTTCCGTCCATGCCGTGGCGTCCCGCACCCGGCCGTCACCGGCCGGCAGGGCCAGCGTGACGGGTCGTCCCAGGCCGAACGCGGCGAAGGCGCGGCGAAGCTGCGGGGCCGGCACGCCCTCCACGAGGCGCGTCATGCCGACATTGCTGGAGTACCGCAGGATCTCCCGGGTACTCAGGCGGGCCGGGTGGGGCACGATGTCGTGGATGGCCGCGCGCGCCACGCGCCGCACCATCGGCGTGTCATACCGCGTCTCCGGCGTCGTCAGGCCAGCGTCGAGCAGAGCGGCGACCGTCAACGCCTTGATCACGCTGCCCGGCTCATACTCGTCAAGCAGGGCCCGGTTGCGCCAGCGTCCCGCCGGGGCTGTCCGCCACGACGCCGGCGCGAACCCGGGCACAGTCGCCACGGCGCGCAGGTCACCCGTCCGGGTGTCCATCACGATGGCGTTGGCGTACTGGGCTGACGTGCGCCGCACGGCCTGGATCAGGACCTCCTCGACAGCGTCCTGAACGCGGGCGTCCAGGGTCAACGTCACGTCCTCACCCCGCTGCAGGGCCGCGTCGAAGGCCCGCTCGGCCCCCTCCAGACCCGCCGAGGTCCCGACAAACCCCACGACCGGCCCTGCCACCGCGCCCTGCGGATACCGCCGGTCATGCAGCGGCCCGGAGGCGAGCACTGTTCCGTCGGCGCTCCGCAGGGCGCCCCGGACGGGCGTGACCGTGGTCCGCGGCTCCGAAGGCGCGAGGGCCAGCCGGGTAAACGCCGAGCCCAGCATCATCAGCGGGAGCAGGAGCAGCACCGTGATGAACCGCAGGCGGCGGGGCGGGTGGGTGGCCGCGCTGCTCGTCAGGACGTCCGCCCCCACAAACACGCCGCGCTCGTCAGGGCACGGTCGGCGCCGGGCAGACCGGGGAGAGGTGCAGGGCTCACCACGGCATGGTAACCGCCGCGTGTTGCCGTTCTGTAAACGTCCGCGCCCTTTACACCACCTGAACACGCAGTCCTTACCCTGCAGCGTGTGCACCACCACGCCACCTTCTGGGCATGGCGCTCTCGCCTGGCCCACCCGCTCCCACCCCGCGGACTTGTCGACCTTATGTGGGGCGCGGCGCTGGGTGCTGTCCTGATCACGCCTGCGGCCGTGCTCGCGCCGCTGCCACTGGCCGCCCTGCACCGCCGCGTGGCGCTCAGCGCGGGCGGTCCACAGGCCCTGCGCCACGCGTTCTGGTTCGCGCTGGGCTGTTTCGCAGTGCACCTTGCGTGGCTGCCGCGCAGCATGGCGGACGTGTTGGGGCCGCTGGGCGGCCTACTGACCCTGCTGGTGCTGCCGGCCGCCGCCATGACGTGGGCCGCGCCCCTGGCCTTGATCCGGGTGGTCTTCGGACCCCGCACCCTCCTCGCCCTCCCGTTCGGCTGGGTGATCCTCGAGGCGCTCCGCACCCTCGGCCCACTGGCTTTCCCGTGGGGCACGCCCGGCTACGCCCTGATCCAGACGCCACTGGCTCAACTCGCCAGCGTGGGGGGCGTGCCCCTGCTCACGCTGCTCGTCACCGGCACCGCCAGCGTCTTGGCGGGGCTGGGTGCCCGCCGCCCGGCCCTGCTCGGCACGCTCGTCGTGTGGAGTGTGGGGACGGCCGTCGGCCTGTGGATCACACCGAAAGCCGTCCCCGCCCCGCGTTCGGCTGTGCTCGTGCAGGGCAACATCGACCCGCTGCACAAGACTCAGGGACGCACGCTGGAAGAACTTCAGGTCTACCTCGACCTCACGCGGCGCGCCCTACAGACCGGCCCAGCCGACGTGGTCGTGTGGCCTGAGACGGCCAGTCCGCTGCCGCCCTCGGATCCGCGCACACTCGAGGCCCTGAGACGACTACTGTCCCCCCTGATCGTGGGCGCGCCGGGAGACGTGCCCGGTCAGGCCCGCAACAGCGCGTACGGCGTGGACGGCACGGTGACTGGACGGCAGGACAAACGCGTTCCCGTGCCGTTCGGGGAGCGCCTGCCCTTCGCAGGTGTGCTCGGCGGCGTGTACCGACCGGTTCTCGACCGCCTCGGGATGGCCGGGTACACGAACCTCACGCCCGGCACGGCCCTGAACGTGCTGCCCCTCCGGCTTCTGCGGGCCGGCATCAGCATCTGCTACGAGTCCGTGTTTGCGCGGCTCAGCCGTCAGGCCGTCCGCGCCGGGGCGAACGTGCTCGTGGTGATCTCCAATGACGCGTGGTTCGGGCGAGGAGCGGGCGCCGAGCAGCATTTCCAGATGGGCCGCCTGCGCGCCATTGAGACGCGGCGGTTTGTGCTGCGGGCCGGGAATGATGGCGTCAGCGCCGTGATTGACCCATGGGGCCGCGTGACGACGCGTGCGCCCCGGGGGGAACGCGGCACGTACCGCGCACCCTTCGGCCTACAGGACACGCGGACACTGTACGTGCGGTTCGGTGACTGGGCCGTGTGGCTCAGTGTCCTGTCACTCGCCGTGCTGGCGGGCGGCCGGAAATGCACCCCGAGCCGACACACCTGACCGCTTCAGCGGCCCCCCGTGCCCTGCCGGTTCCCAGATTACCCGCCCGCCACACTCCGGACGACCCCTCGGACGTGCAGGAGTCGCAGACGCGGGACGCCCGGCGCGCTGGCGGGGCGTCACCCTCGTGAGCGGCACGCCAGCGCCGCCCTCATCCGACTGACGCCGCGACACGCAGCGCCGGGCTGGCCCGATCCTCGCGAACCAGCGTCCACGTGAAGGTGCTGCCCCGCCCCACGGCAGAGCGCACCCCGAGCTCGCCGCCCATCGCGCGGGCCAGGCCGCGGGAAATGGTAAGGCCCACGCCGCTGCCCTCCCCGCGCGTCCGGGCCGCGTCCGCGCGGAAGAAGCGCTCAAAGATCCGCTCGAGATGCTCCGGGGCGATGCCGGCTCCGGTGTCACTCACCGTCACGGCCACGCCACGCCCCTCTCGGCGCACGTCCACCCGCACCGTTCCGCCGCGCGGCGTGTGGCTCAGGGCGTTGCGCAACAGGTTGGCCAGGATCTGGTGGGCGCGTTCCGGGTCCAGCGGGACGACGAGGTCCTCCGCAGGACGCCGGATCGCCAGGGTCACGCCGCGCTCCTCGAAGGCCAGCACGAAGCGCTCCTGCACCTGCGCGAGCAGCTCGGCCACATCGACCTCCATCACCCTGAGTTCGACCCGGCCCGCCTCGACCCGGCTGACCAGGCTCAGGTCGCCCACCAGGCGCTCCATGCCGGCCACTTCCCGCGCGACCGCCTGTAGCGCCTGCGGAACGGGCAGGATGCCGTCCTGGGCCGCTTCCACGTACCCGCGCACCGCACTGACCGGGGTGCGCAGTTCATGGGCGACGTTCCCGATCAGTTCCACCCGCGACTGCTCGACCCGCTCCAGCGCCCCGGCCAGGACGTTGAAGCTGTGGGCGAGCTGCGCCAGTTCGTCCTGCCCGCCTTCCGGCAGGCGCCGGCCGTACTCTCCGGCGGCCAGCGCCCGGCTGCCGTCCTGCAGGGTCCGCACGGACGCCGTCACCTGGCGCGCCGCCACCCACGCCGCCAGGGCCGCCACCCCGAGGGCGAGCGGCAGGGCCGTGAGCAGCGCCCACGTCAGGGTGGCTCGCATACCTACATACAGGTCGGGCCGCAGCCGCGCGCCCTGTGGGCCGATCAGGCGGACCATCTGATCGACGTGATGTCCGATGAACGGATGGGCCGCGACTTCCGCCGCCGCGACCAGCACCACGGCCATGACCACGACGACCGTCAGGTGGTGGAGCAGCAGACGGGGAAACAGGCGCACGTCACTCCTCCCGGAAACGGTAGCCCAGCCCCCGGACGGTTTCGATGAACGTCGGGGCGTCCGGGTCATCCCCCAGTTTGCGCCGAACCGAGGCGATGTGCACGTCCACCACGCGGGTCACCCCTGGGTAGTTGGGACCCCACACGCGTTCCATCAGCCGCTCGCGCGCCCAGATGAGCCCCGGGTACTGCGCAAGGGTGGCGAGAAGATCGAATTCCGTGCGCGACAGCGTGACCGGCTGCCCACGCAACGTCACCGTCCGCCCAGGCAGGTTCAGGGACAGCTCACCGGCCACGATGCGCTCCCCGACGCCTGCGCGGCGCAGCAGCGCCCGCACGCGGGCCACCACTTCGCGCGGACTGAACGGCTTGACCACGTAATCGTCCGCACCGGCATTCAGTCCGCGCAGGCGGTCTTCCTCCTCGCCGCGGGCGGTCAGCAGGAGCACGGGCAGTTGCGGATACTCCTGCCGTGCGTACGCCGTGAGGTCCACGCCGCTCATCCCAGGCAGCATCCAGTCCAGAACAGCCACGTCTGCACGGGCCAGCAGCGGCAACGCGGCCAGACCATGATCCTCGGTCTCCACCCGGTGCCCGTCCGCGCGCAGATACGCCTCCAAGATCTCCACGATGGCCGGGTCGTCATCCACGATCAGCACGGTGGCCACAGCACCTCCAGCCAATGACGGCCGTCCCAATGGGCCGGGACGGCCCACGACCCGGCGGCCGTCACGACCGCCCCACAGTGGACGCGCCGGCCAGCACCTTCGCGCTCGCGCCGTCGGGCGTCAGGAACTCCCCGGTGGCCGCCGAGCGGTCGTCGGGCCGGGTCCGCAGGCGCCACAGCATGTAGATGCTCACGATGATCAGCGTAATGGAGATCAGGTGCGTTTCCGTGAACAGCCCGATGCCCGGCGCGTTCAGGCCCTGGTTCAGGTAGGCCTTGGGAAACAGCGGGTTCAGGCGGAAGGTCTCCTCCCAGCCGGCACGCAGGACCGAGTACCACAGCCAGAACTGCCAGAACGCCCACCCGGACTTGCGCGACCGCAGCCAGTAGAACGCCGCGACCGACAGGATGATCCCGATGATCACGCCGTACATCTGCGTGAAGTGCACCGGCGCGGTCATCACGACCTGCCCGCCGATGGTCTGGCAGTACTGCGACAGGTCCAGGTCCGGGTTGGGGTTCGGCACGCACATGCCCTCGTGGAACGCCCGCGCGGACGCCGGCCAGTGGAACCCGATGGGCCACCCGGTCACGCGGCCCACGGTATCGGTGCCGTTCATGATGTTCCCGATGCGCCCGCCGATCACGCCGAAGGCCACGCCCGGCACCGCGAGGTCCGCGTAGCGGAAGAAGTCGAAGCGGTACCGGCGCGCGAAGTAGATGATCGTCAGGATCCCGCCGATCAGGCCGCCGTGGATGCTGATGCCCCCGGCGCGCAGGTTCACGATGTCCAGCAGCACGCGCGGAAAGGGCGTGCCGGCGAACTGGTGCCACGACGTCGCCACGAACACCAGGCGCGCGCCCACCAGACCCCACACGATCATCCACAGGATCATGTCGTTGAAGAGGTCCACGTTCAGGCCGCGCGCCCGCGCCATGCGGGTGCCGACCCACACGCCGGCCACGATGCCCAGCGTGATCAGCACCCCGTACCAGGCGATGGTGAACCCACCGATGTTCAGAAAGACAGGATGCGTAGTGACCTCCGGCGCTCAGGATGGGTGCCCTGATCTCTCCAGACGCTAGTCAATCCGTGTAAAGACGGTGTAAACCGGCGCCCGGCACCTCACGCCCACCTCACCGCGCCTTGGGCCACGCTTGATCCCCGCGCTGTTTACATAAATTTTACATCCCCCTCCTAGCGTCAGGGCATGAACCGAACCGCAGGCGTCATCGTTGGACCCGCCCTTCTCGTCCTGGGGATGGCGTTCGCTCAGGGCAGCATGGGCGGCATGGATCACTCGCAGATGGGCGGCAGCATGCCGGCCGGCAACACCATGTCCATGACCGGCAGCATGGACATGGGCGCGCTGGAAAAGCTCAGTGGCAAGGCCTTCGACCGCGCCTTTCTGAGCATGATGATTCCGCATCACCAAGCCGCCATCGACATGGCCCGGGCCGTGCTGCCGCTCAACAAGGACGCCACAGTCAAGCAGTGGGCGACCCAGGTGATTCAGGACCAGAGCCGGGAGATCACGGTGATGACCAAGCTGCTCGCAACATACGGCGGCGCAGACACGGCCATGTCGGCCACGATGAAGAGCGGCATGGCGGAGATGGCGACTGCCATCAAAACATCGAAGCAGCCGGATCAGGCCTTCGTGCAGGGCATGCTGCCGCACCACTCGTCCGCGCTGGACATGGCGCAGCTGGCCCTGCAGAAGAGCGCGAACAGTCAGGTGTTGACGCTCGCCCGCGACATCGTGACGGCGCAGGCCAAGGAGATGTACGACTTCCGGCGGTGGCTGATCAAGCGCGGCGCGTAATTCGCGCTTTCTCACGACGCGCTTCCACTCTGGGAAGCGCGTTTTTCGACAGGGAGGGCCAGGACATGCCGGCCGGTCTTAACACGACCTTTACACCGTGACGCCACACTGCCCCCGTTCATGCGATCCCCACTGTGCCTGATCCTGACCGTGCTCATCGGCACGGCCACTGCTGTCACCGTTCCCGTCGCGCGGGGAGACACCCTGACCGCGCTGGCTGCCCGGTACGGCACCAGCGTCGCGGCCCTCCGGCAGGCCAACCCCAGCCTGGTCGGCGACGGCGTGAGGGCCGGAACGCGGCTGACCCTCCCCGCGTCCCACCCGGCGGTCTGGACGGTGCAGGCGGGCGACACGCTCTCCAGTGTGGCGCGGCGTCAGGCCGTCACACTCCAAGCCCTGCTGAACGTGAACCCGGGCGTTAACCCGCAGCAGGCCCTGCGCATCGGCCAGCGCCTCACCCTGCCCTCAGCGCCAGGCCAAGCGCGCGCCCCGACCGCGGCGACCGTCCGGCCGGCCTCCATCCGCGTGCTCGCCGCCCTGCCGCTGCAGGGCCGCCTGACGACCCCCTACCGCACAGGCCATGAGGGCATCGACCTGGCGGCGCCGACCGGAACGCCAGTACGCGCCGCGCGGGCTGGCGTCGTCACCGAGTCTCGCTTCGACGCCCGGACGGGCTGGGGCTGGACGGTCGTGGTCGACCATGGGGACGGCATGACCACCCGCTACAGCCACAACAGCGCGAACCTGGTACTGGAGGGCACACGGGTGGCAGCCGGTCAGGTCATCGCCCGGGTGGGCAGCACCGGCAACAGCACCGGCCCGCACCTGGACTTCCGGGTGGTCGTGCGGGGCACGCCGGTGGATCCGCTCCGCCTGGACTGAGCCGGACAGACCGCGAACATCCATGACCAGGTCACAGCGTGTCCAGCGAAGTGACGGTGAGTTCCGGGGGTCACGCGCTGGACATGGTGGCCCGCCGACGTTACGGCGCCGGTTCATGGCCCAGGTCAACGCGGTCGCGCCGCCGTCCCTCAGCGCTGAAATCCCAGGGCTCGGGAACGGCGGCAGCGTCGACCATGGTCTTCTCCACCTGGGCACCCACAAGACTGCGGTTCAGGAGGACGCGGTCGGTCCGCACAGTCGCCCGCCCACGTCCGTAGCGCTGTCCATACGGTGTGCACCTGAAGCCGCGAGGGCTCGAACACACTTCAGGGCACCTGGACGTGAATCGTGATGGTATCGAGCGTAGACGCTTATTTGGACGCCAACCGGCGCACTCCGATAACTGCGTCATACGGCCTGGCCGGGGTGCCCGATGGAACCGCCATTGATGTACGGCGGTGAAGCGGTAGGTGAACTGCTCGCCCGGCCAAATGGGCGGCTGGGTGATGATGGCCGGCCCGTCCATCGCGTTGTCCAGGATCAGGCCATGCCAGTGCAGGGTGGTGCCCTCCGGCAGGTCGTTGCGAACCGTGATCTCTACCCGGCCGCCCTAGGTCAGTTCCAGGCGGGGCCGGGCATTCGTCCGTTGATCGCGTAGGCCCAGACACTTCTCCCCTTCAGAATGTGCCACTGCCCAGCACTCAGCGTGAAGGCAAACTGCATCGCGTCCCCTGGTCCGGCTGGCGTGAGCCGCTGGTCTCCCTGTGCGTCCACCGGAGCACGGAACCGGAAGGTGCGCGGATCGAAAGCCACCATGTCCCGCATGGCCTCGGCGGACGTGTCGGTGGTCATGAGCATGCCCGGCGGCATGATGGCGCTGACCACCTCGTGCGCGGCGATGGCCATGTTGACCCGGCTGCCCGGCCAGGTCAGGCCCAGCAGCAGCGCCAGGCCGCTGACCAGGCCCACCAAGACGAGTTGAGGCCGGGTGACGTCCGGCTGCATCTGGTGGCCGTCAGGTGCCTTGTGGCCATTCCCTGGAGCGGTTCCTTTCGATGACGGATGTCCGTCCTGCATTGCCGCGTCCTGCCCGTGAGACAGACCGGTGTGGGGCGTGGCCGCCCGGGTGACCCGAGTGCTCGCCCGCCAGGGCCGCGCCGCCTGAGTGGTGAGCAGCAGGGCTGCTTTGCGGCGCCAGGGCCTGCCGTGGCACGTCGAAGCGGCTGCCCCAGGGACGCTGCTTCATGTGGCGCGAGACCATCCAGACGTTGACGGGTACGCGGTCGCGTACCCGGCGATCACGCCCAGGCTCATACTCGTCCAGAACCAGGGCTCCGTGGGCTGTATGGCCCGCCATATCCCGGCCTATCATCAGCACCATCACCGGCGCCATGCCGGCCATCATGACGTTCATTGAGATCAGCTCGGGGATAGACGGGCGCCGCACGTTCTCCCAGTGCGAGCCGCCCATCGCGCTCTTCATGAATAGCGCTTGAAAGATGAACAGGCCGACCGTGAAGCTGGCCACGTACTCGACGACCACGTCCCACGTCATCGGCAGGCCCAGCGCCGTCACGACCAATGCCGCAACGATGATGCCGGTGGCGTCCCCGGCGGCGCAGTGCATGGTGCTGCCCACGCCCTGCTCCCACAGGGCGTGGGTAAATTCATTGTGGGTGCCCGGTTTCGGCTCCTTGTCCGCCACGACGTACAGCAGCAGACCGATCGGCCGCATGTAAGCGTGGTCAGGATAAAGGCCCAACGCATCACGGTGGGCTCTGAGTTGTTCCTGAAATGGTCGTACGCGACGTAGACGGCACACAGCACGCACAGGATCAGTCAGCCCAGCACGAAGGGGTCGATCGGCTGAAGGACAGTCAGCACACGGGCCTCAGGCCGGCCGGAGCGCGGTGGCCAGGCGCTCCAGAAGCTCCTCGGCATGGTCGTACCCGGGGCGCAGGTACACCATGGCAAACGTCGTCCAGTCCTGAACGGCGGCCACTTCAAGGTCACCGTCGTGCTGTTTGAGGTGCGGATACAACCCGTACTCCACGTAGCAGCTGTGCTCAGCGGCCACGTCTTCGAGGGCCTGCGTGTTGGCCTCGGTCCAGGTCAACACGTACGGCAGCGCGAAGCACGGTTTGCCGCAGCTGCCGCCCATCCCCACCAGGGGCAGGCCAACAACCTGCTGCAGCTCATGGCGCAGCCGGGTCCGCTCCAGGAAGGCGAAGCGGTCTCGCCCGAGCGCCTTGCTGGGGAGTTTCTGGGCGGCAATCCAAGGGCCGACGGTGAGTTTGGGCATGGGGGTCTCCAGGAGGGATGGCATGGTGGCGCTGAGGATGAAGCCGCTGGTTCCAAGCGGCCGGGTTCAGATCATCGGGAGCATGGGGCCGCGGAGCACCGGTGACCAATGCCGTAGCGTGCCGTTATGACGTCGCCAGGACTGAGCGCGGCGTATGTGGGGCGGGGATCACCCGGAGCGGCGCGCGGAATGAGCGCAGGCGCAGGGCGTTGGTGAGCACGAAGACGCTGGAAAAGCCCATGGCTGCGGCGGCTAAGACTGGGCTGAGCAGCCACCCGAAAGCCGGGTAGAGCGCGCCGGCCGCGACCGGAATCAGCACGATGTTGTACGCGAACGCCCAGAACAGGTTGAGTTTGACGTTGCGCAGCGTGGCGCGGCTGAGGGCGATCGCGTTCGGCACGCCACGTAGGTCGCCCGCCATCAGGATCACGTCGGCCGTCTCGACCGCCACGTCCGTGCCGGTACCAATGGCGAGCCCCACATCCGCCTGCGCGAGCGCCGGCGCGTCGTTGATGCCGTCCCCGACGAAGGCAACCGCGTGCCTCTGCGCCTGCAGCGTTTTCACGGCGTCACTCTTGCCGCTTGGCAGAACCTCGGCCAGAACTTCATCAATGCCGAGCTGCCGCGCGATGGCGTGGGCCGTGCGCGCGTTGTCCCCGGTGATCATGGCGACCGTGAGGCCCTGACGGTGCAGGGCCTGCACGGCCTCGCGGCTGCCGTCCTTGATGGGATCGGCCACCGCGATGATGGCAGCGAGCTGGCCGCCGATGGCCGCGTACAGGGGGCTCTTGCCTTCGTCACCGAGGCGGGCGGCGTGGGACGCCAGGTCAGACACGTCCACGCCCAGCCGCTGCATGTAGCGGTCGGCGCCGACCTGCACGCGCTGGCCCGCGATGACCGCGTCCAGTCCGTACCCGGGGACCGCTTCGAAGGTGTCGGCTGGTGCCGCGGTGACGCCCTCGGCCTGGGCAGTCGCCACGATGGCGCGAGCGATCGGATGCTCGCTCTGCGCCTCAGCGGCGGCCACCAGGGCCAGGACGTCCGCCCGGGTGAAGGAGCCGGCAGGGATCAGATCCGTCAGTTCAGGCCGGCCCCGGGTGAGGGTGCCGGTCTTGTCCAGCGCGATCACCTTCACGCCCTGCAGGCCTTCGAGCGCCACACCGGATCGGAACAGCACCCCCAGTTCCGCAGCCTTGCCGGTGCCCACCATGACGCTGGTCGGCGTGGCCAGCCCCATCGCACAGGGGCAGGCAATGATCAGCACGGCGACTGTGGTCACCAGAGCGAAGCTCAGGGCCTGCTGGCCGCCCAGCATGAGCCACAGCAGGAAGGTGAGCGCCGCCATGCCCAGCACCACCGGCACGAACACAGCCACGACCATGTCGGCCAGGCCCTGGATCGGCGGTTTGGAGCCCTGGGCGGTCTCGACGAGCCGGATAATCTGCGCCAGGGCGGTGTCGGCACCGATTTTGGTGGCCCGGAACTCGAAC
The DNA here is from genome assembly GCF_014201805.1 of Deinococcus metalli. Classification (NCBI taxonomy): domain Bacteria; kingdom Thermotogati; phylum Deinococcota; class Deinococci; order Deinococcales; family Deinococcaceae; genus Deinococcus; species Deinococcus metalli. Next base: position 42,457 of record NZ_JACHFK010000013.1, read on the forward strand.
GCGCCGTTCTGGTTGATGGTACCGCCCACAACGGCCGCGCCGCTTTCCTTGCGAACCGGGACGGGCTCACCGGTGATCATCGACTCATCCACGTAAGACTGTCCCCCCGTGACCTCGCCGTCGACCGGCACCTTCTCGCCAGGACGCACCGAGATCACGTCGCCGATCAGCACGTCGTCCACGGGCAGTTCGAGTTCCTGGCCGCCGCGGACGATACGGGCCATTTTGGGCTGCAAATTCAGGAGCGTCTTCATGGCCTCGCTCGAGCGTCCCTTGGCGATGGCCTCGAAGTACTTGCCGAGCAGGATCAGGGTGATCACGACCGCTGAGGCCTCGTAGTACACGTGCGCGGTGCCCTCAGGGAAGATGCCGGGGGCCACCGTCACCAGCACGCTGTAGAAGAACGCCGCACTGGTGCCGATCATGACCAGCGAGTTCATGTCGGGACTGCGGTGCTTCAGGCTGGCCCAGCCGAGGCGGTAGAAGCGCCGGCCGGGTCCGAACTGCACGGGGGCCGCGAGGGCGAGGAGGATGACGTTCAGGGTGCGCTCGTTCACGACACTGGCGAGCCACATGTGGGCAGGCATCCACAGCATGGGCACCATCGCCAGGAGCAGCAGAGGCACGGCGAAGGCGGCGCTGAACGTGACGGCCTGGCGCAGGCGGCGCACCTCCCGCTCGCGGGCCTCGCGTTCCTGGTCGCTGCGGTCCTGGCCGGCCTGGGTGTCCAGCACCCCATAACCGGCGTTCACCACCGCCGCTTTGAGCTGCCCGGGGCCCACGCTGGTGGGCAGGTACCGCACGGTGGCCCGTTCGGTGGCGAGATTCACAGAGGCGTCGACGACGCCTCCGACTTTCTTCAGCGCCCGCTCGACCCGCCCCACGCAGTTGGCGCAGGTCATGCCCTGCACGCCGAGGTCGAGGTCGGCGACCACCGGCTCGTAGCCGACGTCCCGCACCTTGTCCAGCAGCGCGGCGGGGTTCGTCTGGGCTGGATCGTAGGTGACCGTGGCGCGCTCGGTGGCGAGGTTCACGGCCGCGTGCTCGACGCCCGGCACCTTGTTCAGGCCCCGCTCGACGCGTCCCACGCAACTGGCGCAGGTCATGCCCTGGACCCCCAGCTCGATAACTGTGCTCATTCTCCCTCCAATCCCCCCTGGGGGGATATAGGAAAAGCATACCTCCGCGGAACGGAATCGGCAAGCTCGCTCTGCCCTGCAACAGGACATAGGATCCGCCGCATGTGCGCGCACTCTTGACTCCTCCCTGGGAGGGTCTATACTACGGGCATGACGACTGAACTGACGGTTTCCGGCATGACGTGCGGCCACTGCGAGAAGGCGGTCACCGGTGCCCTGAAGAACGTGCCCGGCGTCCAGGACGTCCGGGTCGACCTCCCGGGCGGCCGGGCCACCGTGCAGGGGGATGCGGATCCCCAGGCGCTGATCCAGGCGGTGACCGAAGAAGGCTACGGCGCCCAGCTTCGCGGCTGAGATGACGGACACCACCGCGTCCACCCACCCGCACGGTCACCTGTGCATGCCCGAGGACGCGCGCAAGCGCGCCGCACGGCGGCTGAAGATCGCCCGCGGCCACCTCGACAGCATCGTGACCATGCTGGACAACCCGGACGCGTACTGCGTGGACGTCTTGCGGCAGATCAAGGCGGTCCAGGGCGCCCTCTCCGGCGCTGGGGAAGTGGTGCTGCGCGGGCACCTGGAAGCCCACGTCGCCACGGCGTCCACGCGGGGAGACAGCGTCGAGATCGTCGAGGAACTGATGGAAGCCCTCAAGTACACCTGAGAGAGCTCGAGGCACTCCGAAACCCCCACAACCACAGCAGGTCAGGGCCTAGCCCTGACCTGCACCTTGTGTTCAATGGGGAGTCATGTGCTGTGGCCAGATTTTACGGGTGGGTCCTGAGCCATGCCTGGAACTCCTGTATCTCCTTGGCCTGGGCCGTCACGATGCGCTGGGCCATATTCACGGTGCCTTCGCCGTGGCCACGCTGCAGGGCCAGGTTGCCCATGTCGATCGCCGAGCCGTGGTGCGGAATCATCATCTCCAGGAACGTCCGGTCAGACACCGGCATGGACATCATGCCCATCATCGCCTGCTTCATGCGGGTCTGCCGGGCCGTGTCCACCCCGCCCAGCGGCCGGAGCTTCGCCTGCATCTCGGCGATTTCTTTTTGCTGATCATTGATGATGGCCTGCGCCCACGCGCGCACCGTCGCGTCTTTCAGGGTGGGGAGGGCCGCGCGGCTCATGTCGATGGCGCTCTGGTGGTGCGGGATCATCATCGAATAGAACGCCCGGTCGAACGCCGCGCCGCTCAGGCGGCGTAGGTCATCCATGACCGGTTGCATGCTGGCGTGCATCTCCATGCTCATGCGCATCATCATCGCCGTGCCGGACATCGCGCTGGGGTCGGCGCCGCCCGCGTGCGCGGTCCCCAGGAGGGCTGTGCCGAGGGCCAGGGTCAGCAGGGCGCGCTTCATGCCTTCACGCTCCCCAGCAGCTGCTGGCACGCCTGTTCGCAGCGGCGGCAGCTCTCGGCGCACACGGCGCAGTGCTGCATGTTCATGTTGCGCGCGTGCATCTCGCACTCCGCCGCGCACGCTTGGCATGCGGCCAGGCAGGCCTGCAGTTGGGCGCGCGAGGCGGCCTCGTCGGGCTGGGTCACGCGGGTCAGCACGCGTCCGGTCGCGTCGCAGATGTCCGCGCAGCTGAGGTTGAGGGTGATGCAGTGCACGAGGTGCGGCAGGTGATCACCCTCACCCAGGCATGCGTCGGCGCAGGCCGTGCAGATCTGGGCGCACTCGAAACACGCGTCGATGCACTCGGCGAGCGCCCCCTGCTCGAACGGGGTGGTGGGACGAGGATGGGTGCGCAGCATGGTCACGGTGTTCTGAGGCATACGGTCTCCTGTACAGCGAAAGAGGGAGTCGGGCGAATGTGGTGGCTGGCGTCGGGCTCCGGTCGTCCGCACTGTAAGAACCCCTGTGTTCGATTCGTGTAAAGGTTTGGCGTCCCTCAATAACGGGTGAATGGTGGCCTTAGACCCCATGACGGGGGAATAAAGGCCCGGATGCCGGGGACGCCCCGCCAGATGCGTCCAGTGCCCCGCCCCCGCCACACGCGTGCTAGACCATGGCCATGCACACGCTCGATACCCTGATCCGGCATTGGCGGGATGATGCCGGGGGCACCTACCGCACGTGGTTTTTGTGGGACGAGCGTCTCAAGAACTTCCGGTCGATCCGCCGGGGCTTGCAGGTCGTCGTGCAGGACATCCAGGATGGAACGTTCGGGACGCAGTACCGCGGCTCCTCGCTGGAAACGGTGGTGCATTCCATCGCCGAGCAGCGTCAGATCTTCAAGGGCGCCGACCACGCCTTCTTGTGGAAGCCCAAGCTGCGCATCCCGGACATCTACGAGGATCCCGGGCACCAGCGGGCCTTCGGGCACTTCCTCGATACCTGCGCGTGCTGCTCGACGGAAGCCGATCTGGTACAGGCCATCCGGACCCTGGACGCTCGGGGCATCAAGGGCCTCGGTCCGGCCGCGGCCAACCTGATGTACTTCCTGCATCCCACCCTGATGCCGCCCTTCAACACCGCCATCGTGAACGGCTACAACGCCCTGACGGGCGCCCGTGTCAAGCTCGGGAAGTGGGAGGAGTACCTCGCGCTGCGCGCGGGCATGCTGCGGCTGACCGCCGAGCACCGCTCCCAGCTGTCCAACGACCTGGGCGCGGTGGCCGGGCTGCTCTTCGACGTGGGAAGCGGCCGCTACGCCCCGCCACCCCGCGGCGCGGACGCGGCGGACGCCGCGGCGTGGCGGGCCGACCTGGAGCGGGTGCGGGAAGAAGGTCAGGCAGCCCACAGGGCGAAGGACACTGCCCAGAGCCAGGACGCCACCCATACCCAGGTGCAGGGCTGGCTGCGCGATCTGGGCCGGGCACTGGGCTACGAGGTGTGGATGGCAGCCAACGATCGCTCCAGACCTTATGGGGATGGCCGCCTGGGGGACGGCTGCCTGGACACGCTGCCGCCCGGCATCGCCGGCACCCCTGGAGCGGACGCGGTGCGGCTGATCGACGTTGTGTGGTTCGAACGCGGCACGCTGGCCCCAGCCGCCGCCTTCGAGGTGGAGCACACCACGTCGATCTACTCGGGCATCGTGCGGATGCTCGACCTGGCCCTGGGCGCCCCCGAGCGGACCGTGCAGGGCCTGTACCTCGTCGCCCCGGACGCGCGGGAAGCCGACGTACGTGACCAGCTGCGCCGGCCGGCCTTTCGGGCCGTGTCGCACCTGAACATGCGCTACTTGCCCTACAGCGAGCTCGAGCGTCACCGTGAGGCCATGGCGCGTTTCGGTCAGGGCCTGCGCGCCGTGGAAGCGGTGGCCCGAGCACTCTGAATTCTCGACACTGTCCGGGCCGAGCACCCTGGTGCGACGCGTTCGTGCAAACCACGCTGGGCTCCATGGAACCCGCCATAGTTTGCAGCGGTCAGCCCTACTGAACCGATTGCTTCGCCGAAGACCATACATGCCATCTCGCAGATCCCCCTCCACTGAGACGGCGCTATGCACACCGTGTAATCCGTACTATCTTGATTGCCTTGGTCGGATTTATTCCGTATGCTCCAGGCATGACCGTCCGCTCCGCCCTTGTCCTGACCCTCGCCCTTGCCAGCACCGCGAGCGCCGCGCCCCGCGATCCGGTGCAGTTCGCCGGTGTCCTCGAGCAGATGCGCGGCCACTACGACGCCATGCTGCTAAACGTCAGGGCGGGCAACCAGCCCCTAGCCCTCAAGCATGCCGGTCACCCCGCCAACGAGCTGTATGCCGCCATGCAGGCCGATCTGAACGCCCCCCTGCGAGCCCGCTTCCTCGCGGACTACAAGGCGATCGACGCCGCCCTGAAGACCCGCGTGCCGGCGACCGTGCAGGCCGCTTTGAACACCTTTTCCAAGGATGTCGACGCCGCGCTGGCGACTGTGCCGGCGGCCACCCGACAGGATCCCAAATACATCGCTCGCGTGATCTCCACCATCCTCGGCAACACCAAGACCGAGTATGGCGAAGGCGTGCGCGCTGGCCAGATCATCAATCCCGCCGAGTATCAGGACGCCCAGTTCTACCTGGCGCGGGCCAGCGGCTGGCTGACCCGCGCCCAGCGCCTTTTCCCGGCCGACCAGGGCGGGCAGGCGGCGGCGGCCCTGGCCCAGGCGAAGACCTTGCATGCCGCGAAGGCTGATCCCACCGCGTTCAGTGCCCAGCTCGACCGGGCCCGCACGGAACTGGCCGAGATCAGCGGCGATCCCCTGACCCCCACCAGCGGACCCATGGCGGAGTTCGACGCGATCGACACGCTGCTCGCTCAGGCCAAGAGCCACTTCCAGGGCGGGATGACCGATGCCGCGAACGAGGCCGTCATCAGCGCCTACCTCGACCACTACGAGCAACTTGAGGCGCCGCTGGCCGTGAAAGACAAGCCGTTGGAACTGAAGCTCGAAGAAACCCTGAAAAACGGCCTACGGCAGCTGATCACCCGCAAGGTCACGCCGGCGCAGTTCACGGCGGCTGTGGACGCGGCGCTGGCCGACCTGCGCCGCGCGCGGGGCCTCCTCCAATGATCCTGCGTCTGCTGGCCCTGCTGCTGGTGCTGCTTACTGCCCCCGGCGCCCACGCTCAGGGGGCCGTGGACGTCCCCCAGCAGCTGCGAACGGCCCATGACCTCGTCGCGCAGTCGCTGCGTGAATACGCTCAGGGGCACACGGAGCAGGCCTTCCGGACGGCCCGCAGCGCCTACCTCGACCACTTCGAGTACGCCGAGCCGCCGCTGCGCGTGCTGAACCCAGACCTGATCCTCGAGATGGAGTACCGCTTCTCGGACCTGCGCAACGGGATGCGTGATGGGCAACCGGTCGCCGAGTTGCAGCGCGTCGCCGGCGATATCAATGACAGCCTGCGAAAGGCGGAAGGCATCGTGAGCGGCACTGGCGTCCTCGCGCCGACCCTGGCGGCCACCGGGGGCTTCACCATCCTCTTCCGTGAGGGCCTGGAAGCCGCACTCCTGCTGGCCGCGATCTTCTCGTACCTGGAGAGCAGCCGCAACGGCCGCCTGCGCCGCGCGGTGTGGTGGGGGGGCGCGGCCGCGCTCCTGGCCACGGTGGTGACATGGGCGCTGGCCACCTATGTGCTGTCGATCGCGCCGGTGTCGCGTGAACTGATCAGCGCCGTGACCAGCGTCATCGCGGTGGTGATCCTCTTCTCGCTGTCGTTCTTCCTGCTCCAGCAGACGGATCGCCGCCGCAGCGCGGAGTTCATGCGGGCGCGCCTGGGTCAGGCCGTGCAGAGCGGGAGTCTGCTGGCGCTGGGTCTGGTGACCTTCACGACCATCTACCGCGAGGGTTTCGAGACGGTGCTGTTCTATCAGGCGCTGGCCGTTGCGAGCGGCCCGGTGCTGAACTCCATGTACCTCGGCATCGGTCTGGCCGCCCTGGCCCTCGCGGTGACCTTCATGCTGCTGTTCCGCTTCGGTCGGCGCCTGCCAACGGCGAGGCTCTTCCCGGCGCTCGTGGGCGTGACCGCCCTGTTCGCGGTGGCCTTCGTCGGCAACGGCGTGCGTGCCTTCCAGGAAGCCGGCTGGATCGGCGTGACCAACCTCTATGGGCGCCTGCCCACGCTGGATCCCAACGTCTCGGCCCTGACGGGCCTGCACCCGACGGTGGAGACGCTCGCCGCACAGGCCCTGATGGTGCTGGTCTACGCCGCCGGGTACGGCTATGTCCGCTGGTCGAGCCAGCGCCACAGCCCACACGTGGCGGGTCGCCTTGAGCGGCACTGAGTCTCCCCCGGCCGTCCGGATCGGCATCGACGTCGGCGGCACCTTCACCAAGGGGGTCGCCCTGGGCATGACGGGGGAGATTCTGGCCGTCTCGCACGTGCCGACCACCCACGATCACGACCACGGCGTGTCGGCCGGCGTGCTGGACGCCCTGAACCGGCTGCTCGACGCCCTGCCCGAGGCCACGCCGGTCATCCTGGTCGCCCACTCCACGACGCAGGCGACCAACGCCCTGCTCGAGGGCGACACCGCCCGGATCGGCGTCCTGGCTCTGGGCGAACGGCGCGACGAGGGCCGCATCCGGAAAGTGACCCAGGCGCCCACGGCCCTGAAGGCGCAGTGGGCCTTCGTGGCATCCGACCAGGAGGATCTCCAGGCGCGCGTCGACGCCGTGCTGCGCGGCTGGCAGGCGGCCGGCATCGAGGCCGTGGCGGTCAGCGAGGCCTTCGGTGTGGACGACCCGGCCGGGGAACGCCTGGCCGGTGGCCAGGCCCGGAGTCTCGGACTTCCTGTCACGCTGGGGAGTGAGCTGAGCGGCAGCTACGGCCTGGAGATGCGCACGCTCAGCGCCGCCATCAACGCCAGCATCCTGCCTACCATGCTGCGCACGGCCCGGCACGTCCGCGCGGCGGTCGAGCAGCGCCTGCCCGGCGTGCCGCTGCTGATCGTGCGTGGCGACGGCGGCGCCGCGAGCCTGGACGCCTTCGAGGAGACCCCGCTGCACACGGTCGTGAGCGGCCCGGCCGCGTCGCTCGCGGGCGGCATCCTGCGCGAGGGCCTGATGGACGGGGTGTTCTTCGAGGTGGGCGGCACAAGCACCAACATCGGCGCCATCAAGGACGGTCAGCCGGTTCTGAAGTACATGACGGTCCTCGGCGTCCCGACCGGCCTGCGGGCTGTCGACATCCGAATTGCCGGCGTGGCCGGTGGCAGCCTGGTTCGCCTGGGAAAGCGCCGCATCGAGGACGTCGGCCCGCGCAGCGCGCACATCGCCGGGCTGCCGTATGCCAGTTTCACGCCGCCGGCCCAGCTCGCCGGCGCGCAGCTGGTCGAGCTTCCCCTGGAGCCAGACGACGGCCGCCGCTATGCCCTGCTGAGCACCCCCACAGGCGAGCGCTTCGCCATCACCCCCACCTGCGCTGCCAACGCGCTGGGGGCCATCGGTGAGGACGGCCGGGCCTTCGGGGAACCCGAGAGTGCCCGGCTGGCGCTGGGCCTGCTCGGGAAGCGGCTGGGCGCCAGCATGGAGGACGCGGCCAGCGCCGTGCTCGAGGCCAGCGCCGAGAAACTCGTCACGCTGGTGCGTGACCTCGCGCGGGAACACGGCCTGCAGGGCCTGCCGCTGTATGGCGGCGGCGGCGCGGCCAGCGTGCTCGGCCCCGTCATGGCCCGGCGGCTGGGCGTCCTCTTCCAGGCGGTGCCGCAGGCAGACGTGATCTCCTCGATCGGTGCCGCGCTGGCGGTGATCCGGGTGGAGCGCGAGCGCACGGTCACCCGCCAGGATCCGACCGTGCTCGACCTGCTCGAACGGGAGGTCGGCGACGAGGCGGTGCGGCTGGGCGCCGATCCGGCCAGCCTGCGCGTGGAGACGGCGTACCTGCCGCAGGAGGGGCGGCTGCGGGCTGTGGCGGTGGGCGCACACGCGCTCAGCGCGCAGACCCGCGTGCTCGACCACGACCAGCTCAACGCCCAGGCCCGTCTGGTGCTGGGCGACACCGCCCGGCTGGTCTTCGGGGGGCAGTACCACAGCCTGTTCACGGCCGCGCGGGAGACCCGCATCCTGTGGCGCCGGAAGGCACAGCACCCGGCGCTGGTGCTCGACCAGTACGGTGGGCGTCTGCTGCGCTTCGACGATGCGGAGGTGCTGGTCGGTTCGCCGGCGGACGTCCTGGCCCGCTTCGGCGCGGGCGTGGCCGGCACCACCGCGCCCCAGGTGGCCGTTCTGACGCCCACGCGACTGCGCGACTATGCTCACCTGCATGACCGCGCCGCGCTCACACGACAACTGCACGACAACCTGCGCCTGGAACCCCAGGTGGCCCTGATCGTGCGCCAGGAGTAACCGTGCTCTACCGCAAGCAGCGCACGTCCCTTCCTGTGTGGCTCTCCGGCCTGCTCGTCGTGGTGGCTGTGGTGCTCGGCTTCCTGGCCGGGCGGAGCAGCGCCCCACCCGCCACCCTGGCGACCCTGCTGGCCCCGGACGAGCGGCACCTGCGGCAGGCCAGCGGGGCGCTGGACATCGTGGAACTGGAGTATGCCCGGGGACTGGCAGGAAGTGCACAGAGCGTGGCGGCCAGCCGGCGGGCCGCGCAGCAGGCGCACAGCGAACTCGGACAGGTGAAGGTGCTGCCGCAGGTCAGACCCGCCGAGGTGCGCGCCGCCCAGGATGCCCTGACCACCGTGAGCCGCGCCGTACAGAGCTCACAGCCCCTGGGCACGCTCGCTTCCCTGATCCGGCAGGCACGCGACCGGCTCGCAGCGCTGGCGATCACCGGTTCCGGCAACTTAACCTCGGCGAGGCCGGAGTAGCGCAGCAGGCAGAGTAAGAATCAAACTGCCTGCTGCATTGTCTCTCGCCACAGACGCAGGGGTGCGGATTGGCGGTGTCGTCTGAGGGCGGCGGGAACCGTGGTTCGGGTGTAGCGGTAATGATTCAAACGCGGGCGTGCAGATCGAGGAATTCCTATGTACGCCATCGTCGTATGAAGCCAAGCTGAGCTCGTTCCTGCTGCTGGGTCGGACGGTGCGAGTGCTCAACCCGGTGGTTGCAGCGGGTTGTGGACACGACCTGGACGTGCTCCACGGCTTGGAGTACAGAAGGTGTCCAATGGCCGCCCCAGAACTCTACAGCTTGTCGGTGTGGATAATCTCCGGCACGGTGTATGCCCCCAACAGGCGGACGAAAAAGGTCTTGGCCGCCCTGGTATCCCGGTGCTCTGGAAAGAATATGTCGAGCACGCCCCATATTCGTCAACTGCCCGGCACAATCAGTGCCTCACCCCACCAACCGTGACGCACACCTCGTCCAGATGTCACCGAGAACCCTGGCGGGGTTCTCAGTGGCGCAATTCCTCATTGAGGAGCGGCGCGAACGTGATGTTCCACTACCGCAGCGTCTCGTGGATACCGCGCTCGTAGAGCAGCTCCTGAACGTCACGCTGACTAGGGTGACGTGGTGATAGGGCCGCAGGGCGTAGCCGATGACGCAACGGGGAAAACGGTGGCGGTAGGGCTTGCGGTCACTCACGGCTCGCCACTCTACCGGCGTTCAGTCGCCAGAACCGACTCCTGCTGTGGCGGCGTGCCGAAGGCCAGCGGTTCGGGGCTCTATCGGCGGTCTCCGGGTGGCTACTCCACGATGATCTTCATCATCAGGCCCCCTCCGCCCTGCTCCTCAACGTTGTCGTTCACGGTGTGGTGCGGAATATGGCAGTGGAGCAGCCACGTCCCGGGTGTTCTGGCCGTCCAGATGACGTCGTACCGCTGCCCCGGGCCCACGTTCACGGTGTCGGCGAGAAAGCGGGCACTGGCCTTCAGGGTCTCGCCATCGCGCGCCACCACCTCGAAGGGCCCCCCGTGGACGTGCATGGGATGCACGAAGTTGTTGTTCGACCCGATGAATCGCAACTTCACCGTCTGCCCGACCTTCAACCGGATGACGTCCGTGGAGGGGTACGCCTTGCCGTTGATGGTGAAGTAGTTGGGCAGCGCGCCCTCCATCATCATTGCCGGGAAGGTGTAGCCGTCCCGCCACAGCCATTCCTGAAGCTGCAGGACGTACTCCTTGTCCGTTCTGGGCTGGTCGCTGACCCTGGCGAGCGCTGTTGCCGCGTCACCCGGCCGAGTCAGCGCCTTGAGCCGCCTGATGTTGGCGGGGTTGGTGGTCGGATCGATGATCAGCGCGCCGTACAGCCCCAGGCCCTGCTGACGGTCCGATTGGGTGTGCGAGTGGTAGTAGAACGTCCCGGCCTGCACCGCTGTGAAGTCATAGGTCAAGCTTGCGCCTGGCGCGATGGGCTTTTGCGTGACGTCGCCGACACCATCCATTCGGTTACCGAGAATCAGGCCATGCCAGTGGATGGAGGTGCCTTCAGGCAGCGTGTTCTTGACGATCACCCGAATGCGGTCACCCTGTTCAAAGCGCAGCCGGGGGCCGGGCACCTGGCCGTTGACCGCGTAGGCGTCCACCTGACGGGTCGGGAGGATATTCCAGGTCGTCAGGCCGATGGTCAGGCGGAACTCCTTGACGCCCTTCACGGTCGTGGGGGCCAGGGGGCGGTCACCGCGGGCGCCCGGGCTCGCGGTGGCCTTCACGTTGGCAGGATCCACGGCGGCCATATCTTTCATGGCGTCCATGCTGGTGCTGGCGGTCATGATCATGCCGGGGGGCATCACCAGCGAGCCCATGCGGGTCGGCCCGGAGAGGGTGGCTTCCGGCAGTTGATCCAGCGGAACACGTTTGACTGGAGTTCCTGGTGCAGACATGGACGGCAGCGTCCTCCCACCTCCGGCCGGGGGCATGGTCATGCCGGGCATGGAGGCATTCGGCGCCGCTGGTGCGGGCGTGGCCGCCGACATGCTCCCGGCCAGGCCGAGGAACGTGATCAGGAACAGGCGAACGTGCTGTACGGGTGCATGTCGAGATGAACTGGTCACAGGGACCTCCTTGCCGTGGCTGTCATGACGCGCCAGTGACGTCCTGTCGGACGATGGAGACGCGGCGCAGGCCACCACACCAGAGGCTAGGAACGGCGCGTAAACTTCGTGTAAACCGGTGGTCAGGGCGACCATCCGCACCAGCCGGACTGGCGCCCAGTGTGGTGGGGCACGGCATACGCCCGCAGGCGGGGGCGAAGTTTCGTCTGAACCCTGGGCCCGGGAGGGCTTTACACGACCTGAACAGTCCAGGGCTACGGTCAGACCATGCCCGAATTGCCACACGATGTCCGCCCAGCTCCAGCGTCCCGACCGCGCCGGACGCTCCGGGGGTGGGTGGTGGCCCTGCTGGTCCTGGCCGTGGCCGTCTGGGGTGGATGGGCCCTCAAGTCCACGGTGAAGTGGGACACCATGCCGGGCATGGACATGTCAGGCGGCGCCGCCATGCCTGGGATGGCGCCGGCGCCCAGCGGCCCGCGCCGCTGACAATCGGTTCTGACGCTGTGCTCCCTGCAGAGGGCCGCGGCTCACGTCAACTCCCGAAGGTGTGCTCTGGTTTCCGGGCGGCCGCGCTACAGTGCCGGACGTCAGGTGAGGGGATTGGCCGGGTGAAGACCACGCACATTGACATCGACGAATCGGAGATCGGCGGTCACATTCTGCCGGGGGCTGTGGTGGTGCCGGAGAGACACCGGTATGCAGCGCAGCGGCGGCTCATGGACCTGCGTCAGCGGATGCTGCGGGAGACGCGGATGCACGGGTAGCCGATCCTCGATCCGGCGCGCTCCGACGCTGACCGCACGTCCAGGCAGCGCACCGAGCGGCTGGCCCTGGGCGGGCTTCCAGAAGTGCACGCGGCGGAACTGTGGACGGGCGACGAGGTCTTCTGGCAGGCGCGGGACGGCACGCCCCGGCTGGGTTGTGGCAAGTTGTTGACGTCAGGGCAATGAAAGAGCCTCAGTAACACAGGTGGCCTGAACTTCAGGCCACCTGTGTTACAACGTCGCGCCAGAGCACGAATGCCCGTTTTTGGTGGTGACGACGATGATGAGCGGGAAGGGTGCAACGGGCTGGATGGTGCAGATTCGTGATGCGGGCGTGCAGGTCAAGAAATCCTTGTGCTCGTCGCCGTGATCTAAATCCGCGTTGCTGGCGCTCTTGTCGTGTGGAACGATGGGACTGCTCAACCAGATTGTTGCAGCGAGCCGTGGAGACCACCTGGACGTGCTCCACAGCGTGGAGCACCGGAAGTTCGCGAAGGGCTGCACCGTAACTCCAGAGCTTGTCCGTGTGGATGGTGACCGGGACGCCATGCTCGCCCAGGAGCCGGATGAAGAAGGACGTGGCAGCTTTGGTATCCCTGTGACGCTGAAGGAACACGTCCAAGACAACACCGTGTTCGTCGACTGCCCGCCATAACCAGTGGGTGACGCCGCCCACGTCCACGTGCCGTGACGTCGAGGTGCCACCGGGAACCCCGTCGGGGTTCCCGGCGGCGCAGGCCCTGGGCGAACAGGTCGCTGAACTTGATACACCACGTGCGGATGGATTCGCGGGTGACGGCAATTCCCCGCTCCAGCAAGAGTTCCTCGACGTCCCGATAACTCACCGTGAACCGGTAGTACAGCCAAACGGCGTACCCAATGACCTCAAGAGGGAATCGGTAGCCGACAAGCCTCTGCCCGTTCAGCACTGCGTCACCCTACTCCAATAACTTGCCATAACCGCGACCGGGACAGTGAAGAACGGCTCTTCGAACGGGGGATCGCTGTCGCCCACGAGTCCGTCCATACGTGGTGTATCAAGTTCAGTGACCTGTTCGACCAAGGTTGACGCCACCGCGAACCCTGACGGGGTTTGCAGCGGCACCGTGACGAGACGCACATGGATGTCGGTGGGGTACGGCTCTGGTTGTGGCGGGCCGTGGATGAGCGCGGCGCCGTGTTGGACGTCTTCTTGCAGGCACACCGGGATACCGAGGCCGCCAGCTCGTTCTTCCAGCGACTGTTGGGTGAATACGACGTGCCAGAGGTCATTCACACGGAGAAGCTCAGGAGGCACGGCGCCGCCCTACGGGAACGTCCCGTGCTCCACAGCGTGGAGCACGTCCAAGTGGTCTCCACGGCGCGTTGCAACACCCTCATTGAACAGTCTCATCGGCCGGCCCGGCAGCAGGAACGTCAGCAGCGAGGCTTCCGTTCACGAAAACGCGCTCACGGCGTCCTCGACCTGCACGCCCGGATCACGAACCTCCACAACCCCGCTCGCTCCACTGTCTCCGCTCGTCATCGCCGTCGCCAGCAACACACTGCGTTCGAGTCGTGGCGAGGCGTGGTACAGCAGGTGGCCTGCATCTCAGGCCACCTGCTGTACCGAGGCCACTCGCTCCCTGCAGGCCACAACCATTCCGCTGAGACTTTGTGTCCGCCCCCGGATGCTGACCCATCCCAGGTGCTGCGCCTCTTGAGCCCGTCCCTGCAGAAGACTGTTCTGCTGAAGCTGCCAGAGGATGTGGACGCCCTGACCCGCGCGGCGCGCTCGTTTCAAGCGGAGGTCACCCGTTGCGCCTTGAACGATCTCTCTGTGCGTTCCTGTCCAACGCCCTGGCCGTGAGCGGCCGCCCATGGAGGGGAGGTGCCGTCGTGCGCGACCAGCGGTTCGGAGAGGAGCAGCGGCTGCTGGCCCTCAGCATCTGAGCCGCCCGTATTCCAGCCGCACACTCGGCACGGGCGGCCCTGGGAGCTGGGTGTGGCGGCCAGGGCCGCCGTGACCCTCAGCTTCCCCCGGCGACCGGCGTGATGCCGTTGCGGTCGAAGATCGACTGGAGCTGGGCGGCGCTCAGCGGGCCGAAGTGACGCTCCAGGATCCGGCCATCTGGAGCGACCAGGAGCGTGGTGGGCAGGCCGCTGATCTGCAGGGCCGACGACGCCGGCCCGCTGTCGCGGAAGTAGGGACCGGGGAATCCAACGCTCTGCAAGTAGGCTGACACGGCGGCCGGCGGCTCGGCCGAATCGACCAGCGTCACGGGATAGCCGCGCCGCGCGGCATCCACCAGCAGGGGCATCTCCAGGCGGCACGGTGGGCACCAGGAGGCCCAGACATTGACCAGGGTGGGGCCTGGCAGGGTCGCGAACGTGATGGGCGTGCCGCGCGCGCCCGGCGCGGCGTAGCGTTCCAGGGGCAGGGTGCCCGGCACCGTACGCAGCGTGGGAGCCGGCTTGAGCAGCAGCGGAGCCACACCGATCAGGGCCGCCCCCAGCAGTGCTGGCAGCAGAGTGGGCCCGCGGCGCCGGGCGATCAGCAGCATCGTCAGCACCCCGAAGCCCAGCGCCCATCCCAGGCTCAGGGTGCCGGTGCGCAGATCGATCACCGAGCGCACCCGTTCCCAACCTGAAGCCTGGAGCGCCCCCCACGACGGCAGCGTCGAGGCCAGACGACCACCCAGCAGTCCGGCAACCAGGCCCCACAGCGCGGCCCGGTCCAGCACGGCGTCGCGCCGACGACCCACCAGCGTCAGCAGCGCAACGGCCCCCAGCAACAAGGCCAGTCGGTTCCAGTCGAGCGTGAAGCCCAGCAGGTTCAGGGCGTCAGGGGTCACTTGCATGAAAACATCACGTCAGGCCTCACATCAACCAGTACACGAAGGTGTCAAAGAGGCCGGTGAGCACGAACACCGCGCCGGCCAGTGGCGTGACCAGGCGGCCCAGGTGGCGGGCCTGCACAGCCGGATTCGCGGCGCCCTGGGCGGGCAGCAGTCCAACCACGATCAGCAGCGGCACACTCATGCCCAGAGCGAAGAGGGCCGGGTAAAACGCACCGGCGGGCGCCGTCAAGGCCTGGGGCAGGGTCAGGCCGAAGAACAGCAAAAAGAGCGTGGGACAGAAACTGAAGCTGAAGGCCAGGCCCAGCGTGAACGCGCCCCAGACCCCGCCGCGCCGTCCCCAGACGGCCCGCAGCCGCACCGCCAGACGCGCGCCAAGCAGCCAGTGCCAGCGCACCACCCCAAGCATCACTAGGCCCGAAAGCAGCGTCAGCGGGCCGAGCACCCGCCGCACGCCGGCAAAGAACTCCGCCGGGGCCGGCACCGCCCGACCGACGAGGGCCAGAATGATCGCGCCACCCAAGACGTAGACCAGGACGCGCGCCAGCAGGTACGCAGCGGCCCGCCGGTGCGGCTGCCCGCTTCGACCATCCTTGACCACGTAGGCCAGGGCAGCCGCGCCACTCGACAACTGGCACGGGGCCACCGCGCCCATCAAACCCAGCAGGACGGGTGTCAGCGGTGAGGAGCCCCTCTGCAGCCGCAGGGCATTGATCGGTTCGCTCAGTCGCCCACCCAACTCGGACGCGCCCCGGTACAGCCAGCCGGCGAGCGTCCTGAGCTCCTCTACGCCCAGCACCATCACTGACGCTCCGGCCAGGCCCACAATGGCGAGCAGCGGCCATGGACGCCAATGCGCCTCACGCGGGGCAGCATGAACCTCCTGCATGCCAGCGCTTCCCAGGTTGCCGGGTGGAACCTGGCCCACGGCATCCGCACCAGGACGCGTCCACCCTGTCCCTCCGTCGGCTTCAGCTGGAGTCACGTCCTTCACCGTACTGGGGCTGTGTTTCATTCGTGTAAAGGCCGCGCGAGGACGACCCCTTCAGTGCTGCTGAGCGCGGATTCGGCGGGCGCAGGCTTGAGGACGAAGCCCCCGTCCAGGCCCCACACTTGGCCACGCGCCGTCCTCCCACCACTTTGAACCTCCCCAGGGGGGTGGAACGAGAAGATTGAAGTGTAGCGGCAAGATGTTGAGAATTATGGACTCCCACACACCGTCATCGAGACAATCCATGACGCGGGAGTTGACTCCCCCCCGGGGGGGGTATAGGGTGCGGGCGTGGGTGGGCCCGCCATCCCAACGCCGCTCCGTTTCATACCATCCAACCGCCCGCAGATCCCACCGGTCATCACCGCCCCACATCGGCACCGGAAAGCAGGGAGACCATGACACGATCCCACGAAGGCCATCATCCCGTCGTCCTTGAAGCGGCGGTGAGCGTCCTAGAAGTGAGCTTCCGCAACTGCCACGACAGTTCGGAGCTGGCCGACCTCGAACAGCGTCTCGCGCGCGTGGATGGGGTGCAGAGCGTCCATATCGACCGCACACGCGCAGTCGCCCACCTCACCTACTATCCGGCGACGGTAACCGGAGACGACGTGCGCCGGCGCCTCCACGACGCTGGGTACGACTGCGCCTGTGAGGACTGCGCGCCGTCGTCCGTGCAGCCAGGACATCCGAGCCTGGGCCATGAGCACGGTGTCGTCCCTGCGGCGCACAGCACCCACGGCCACGCTTCCACCGCAGCATCTGCCCACGACCACGCCGCGATGACGGGCGATCACGCGGCCATGGACCACAGCGCCCACGCAGACATGGGGCACGGCGAACACGCCGGCCACGGCGCGCACATGGTGAACGACATGCTGCGGCGCTTCGTGATCAGCGCCGCCCTCACCGTGCCGCTGGTGCTGTACTCCCCGATCGGAGCAAGCCTTGGCTTCACGGCCATGCCGCCGTTCGGCCTGTCCATGGCGTGGTTCGGGCTGCTGCTCGCCACCCCCGTGGTGTGGTGGGGCGGGTGGCCGTTCATCTCGGCCGCGTGGCGTGCCCTGCGTCAGCGCGAGGCGAACATGATGACCCTGATCGCCACCGGCATCCTGGTGTCGTGGTTGTTCTCGGTGTACTCCACCCTCGCGCTGGGCGGCACCGAAGTCTTCTTCGAGGCCGCGGCCATGCTGACGACCCTGAGTCTGCTGGGCCACTGGCTGGAGATGCGCTCGCGCTTCGCGACCGGGCGCGCGGTTGAGGCGCTGCTCAAGCTCGCTCCCGCCACCGCGAGGGTGGTGCGCGGCGGCCAGGAGACCGAAGTTCCGCTAGATCAGGTCGTAGTGGGGGACGAGCTCGCCGTGCGGCCCGGCGACCGCGTCCCCGTGGACGGCGAGGTGCTCACCGGCAGTTCTTACGTCGACGAGAGCATGATCACGGGCGAGCCCGTGCCCGTCGCCAAGACGGCCGGTGTCCACGTCACAGGCGGGACCGTCAACCAGACGGGGGCCTTCACCTTCCGGGCCACGGCGGTCGGCAGCGACACCGCGCTCTCCCGCATCGTCCAGCTCGTCCAGAATGCTCAGGCCAGCAAGGCGCCCGCCCAGCAGCTGGCCGACACCGCCGGGAAGTACCTCGTGTTCGTGGCGCTGGGCTCAGGGCTGATCGCGTTCCTGGTGTGGATGCTGCTCGGGCAGGACGTGGTCTTCGCGCTGACCGCCGCTGTGTCCGCCATCGTGATCGCGTGCCCGGACGCGATGGCGCTCGCCACGCCGACCGCGATCACGGTGGGCGTCGGGAAGGCGGCGCGGGAGGGCGTGCTCTTCAAGAACGCAGGTGCCCTGGAAGCGACCGCCGCTGTGGACACGGTCGTGTTCGACAAGACCGGTACCTTGACGGAGGGCAAGCCGGCCGTGACCGACGTGGTGCTTGCTCCTGGGACGGATGAAGCAGACCTTCTGCGGCTGGCCGCCAGCGCGGACTCACCCTCACAGCATCCCCTGGCCGAGGCGATCGTGGCGGGAGCCCGAGCACGGGGCCTGGTTTTCCCGAAGCCTGACGCCTTCGACTCCGTTCCCGGCCACGGCGTGGTGGCGACGGTCACGGGGCGGCGCGTGCTGCTGGGTAACGTCAAACTCATGTCGCGGGAAGGAGTGGACGTCGCGGCCCTGATCGGCCAGGCCCAGCGGCTGGCCGGTGACGGCAAGACGGCCATGTACGTGGCGGGGGGTGGCCGCGCCCTGGGCGTGATCGCCGTCGCGGATACCGTGCGGGAGACGGCCCGTCAGGCAGTTCGTGCCCTGCACGACGCCGGCGTGCGCACGGTGATGCTCACCGGTGACAACCAGCGTACTGCGGGGGCGGTGGCCCGTGACCTGGGCATCGACACCGTGGTCGCGGATGTTCTCCCGGAGGACAAGGCCCGGCAGGTGCAGGCGTTGCAGGCCCAGGGGCGAAAGGTCGCCATGGTGGGTGACGGCGTGAACGACGCGCCTGCACTCGCCCAGGCCGAGGTGGGCATCGCCATCGGCGCCGGCACGGACGTGGCGGTGGAGACGGCGGACGTGATTTTGGTGCGCAATGATCCAGCCGCGGTCGCGGGTGCCATCGTCCTCGCCCGGCGTGTGGAGACGAAGATCCGGCAGAACCTCTTCTGGGCGGCCGCCTACAACGTGCTGGCGATCCCCCTCGCGGCGGGCGTGCTGTTCCCCGGCTATGGCCTGCTGCTCAGGCCCGAGTGGGCGGCGCTGCTGATGAGCGCCAGCACGGTGATCGTGTCGGTCAACGCCCTGCTGCTGAACCGGTCGGCGACCAACCGCGTTCCGCGCCCTCGCCATGCGCCTCACGCTCCACCTGATGTTCACGCATAGGGCGCTTGACGGGAATTGAATACGGCCTGCGGCACCATGGGGGTTCTGAATTCTCCGGCTGCCGCGCCGTGATGGCACCTTCCCCTGGAGATCTTCCCATGACCCCGGCCAGCACCCGTCCATCCGCACCATGCTGCCGTCCCATCCCCTCGCGGCGCAGGCGGGCCTGCGCACCACATCCTTTTCCGATGCCTGGACGCATGTCTCGACTGTGGGGCGATCTGCCGCTCGTGTGCCGACGTCTGTCTGTTCAGAGATGAACCTGCCGACCTGGCAGAGCTACGTGATGGCTGTCGTCAACGCCGTCGAGCGCTCTGCCGCCGGCTTCACGAACACGACGCGCACTTTCGGAAGTCTCCTGTCTCCGGTACTGGCAGGGCCGCTGTATGCCGGCGTGTCGGTGTGGCCTGTGTGGTGGCCGGCGGCCTGAAACTCGCCTACGACGTGGCCCAGATTCAGAGCGCTCACCCCGCCGGAGGACACAGGCGACGGCGCGGCGCGACCACAGGACGGTGGAGCCGCGACACAGAACGCCATCTCAGAACATGGCCCCGTCAGGGGGAGGCGCGCCGGAGGATCGCGCGCGGCGGGGTCTGGTCACATGCGGGTGGGCACGATTGGTCTTCAGACGGGGCAGAACGACACCACGACCAAGCAGTGGGTCGTGTGTACCGCGCTTCCCGGCCGGATTCCGGACGCAGACGCCAGGTTCCATCCCGACGGAAACAAGGGCTCACAACGCACTCGCGAATCCGGCGTGCCCTGTACTGCCACCCAACGGTCGCCCCAAGCGGTGACGGCGCCCGCGGGGTACTGGAGTGAACTCGGCACCGCTCAGATCGGCGGCGGCCTTCTCCCAGGTGCCACTCTCACGGACGGCGATGCAGAAAGCCGAGCACCGCCTGCGCCAGAGCGTGCGCCAGCGTTCGCTGATACGACGCCTGTGCGAGCTTCGGGCCCTCCACCGGATGCGACCCGAAGCCGAGTTCCACCAGGATGGCCGGCGTCGTCGGGTTGCGGATGACATAGAACGCGTCCGTCTTTACCCCCCGGCTCTGCGCCCCCGTCGCCCGCACCAGGCTGGCGTGCACCGCCTGGGCCAGCTGCCGGGAGAACGACCGTTTGGCCTGCGCGAGGAGGTCTCCCAGCATGGACTGCGCGCCAGTCGACAGCGCCCGGGTGAGCGCTTCCCCGGCGGCGCCGCCCCCGTTCTCGAAGACCGCGGTACTGCGGCCCTGCCCCTCCAGTGGCGCCCCGAAGTAGAAGGCCTCGATGCCCTGCGCGGAAGACCCGGCTGCATTGGTGTGGATGCTCACGAAGGCGCTGACCGTCCCACTGCTGGCCAGCCTGGCGCGTTTGTCCAAATCCGTGCGCTTGTTCGGGTCCAGGTGCCGGTCGGTCGTGCGGGTCATGACCACGTCCACGCCGTTGCGGACCAGCTCCTCCCGGACAAGGAGGGCCACCGCGAGGTTGACGTCTGCCTCGCGCACCCAGGGGCTCGCCATACCCGGGTCGTTCCCCCCATGTCCGGGGTCGAGCACGACGCGCGGGCGGGGGGCGGTGCCTGATGTCGTGCTGGCAGGACGCACTGTGGCCGCCGGAACCGAGGCCGGAGTCCGGGCGCAGGGGATGGGTACGTCGACCACCAGGCGGCGCGGCTGGCCACCCGACGCTTCCAACATCCGGGACGTCGCCCGGGTGCAGCCCGGAGCCAGCTGCACCGTCAGCACCCGGCCCGCCACGGCATACCGGGTGACACCCGGGGCGTCTGGGTTACCCTGCTCAGACGGCACGGCCCGTCCCAGGGTGACCGTGAGGGTCTGCCCGCGGAGGACACTGCGCTGTGTCGTGGTGCTGGGCAGGGGGAACACCAGACGGGTGTAGCCGTCATGCGTGCCCACGCGCGGCGCGGCCAAGGCGGAGGTGCACAGGAGCAGCGCGGCGACACTCCACCCCCACAAGCCGGACGAGAAACTGGGGGTGACCACAGCGCGCAGTGTACGGGAGTCGCCCGGGCCAGCCGATGCACGGCGCGCCGCTTCACCCGTCAGGCGAAGTGGCGCGGTGACTGGACGTCAGCGCAGACCGCGCAGGGACTTGAGGATGGCGATCTGGATGACGGCGCCGACCATACCCCGAGAACCTGTGTGTGGCGCTGGTGCCAACGGCAGTGCCGATGTGGAGCAGGTCACCGAGGATCCAGCGGCCCAGCATGGCGCCGACGATCCCGATCAGGATGTTGAGCAGCGCACCCTGCTGCGGATGGGTGTTCATCAGGATGCTGGCGAGCCAGCCTGCCAGGGCGCCGACCAGCATGGCAATGATTCAGGACATAGGCCGCCTCGCGCCGCTGCGCGGTTCACCAGTCGGGTCGGCCGCCGCGCGCTGGTTCATGCCTTGCTTCAAGACGGGGCCACGTGCGTCTCAGGCAGCACCTCGAAAGTCACGTCACTGCTGGTGTCGCCATACAGGACGCGGTCCGTCACCAGAATCGGGTAGATGACGCCCTGAACGGACGCGCTCGGCTCGGAGATGCCCTCGCGGTCGGCGAGCCGCAGTCCCACCTGGGTGCCGGGCGGAAACCGTGGATCGTCGCTGGAGGTGACGGGGCCCAGGATCTGCCCAGGGTCGACGTGGACGGTGATGGGCATGGCGGCTCCTTGAGTGGGACTGCTCACGCGGGCCGGGCGCGCACGACGGCGTTCTCGAGCAGCCGGACATGGTCATGCAGGGACGCGGTGACCGCCTGGGCCACGCGCTCGGCCTGCTGCACACTCAGCTCCGGTGACACGTCCACATCGAGCTCCGTGTGCACGCGGTGCCCCACCCACCGGGCGCGCACGTTGCGCACGCGCCGCACCCCGGCGACGTGCAGGGGCGCGTGTTCAATGCTCTCCAGGATGTCGGGTTCGATGCCGTCGATCAAGCGCAGCCACACGGAGCGCGCTGCGTCGCGAACGATGAACAGGATCGCGAGCGTGATCCCGATGCCGACCAGTGGGTCGAGCGTCGGGACGCCGATCCACACCCCGAGCACCCCGATGAGCACCGCGAGGCTGGTGAAGCCGTCGACACGGGCATGGTAGCCGTCCGCGACCAGGGCGGTCGACCCGATGGCCTTGCCCTCCCGGATGCGGTAGAGGGCCACCCATTCGTTGCCGAGGAATCCAATCACGGCCGCCAGCGCTACCCACCCGACGTTGGTGATCGGCATGGGGTGCAGGAGCTTCACGACCGACTCGTACGCGGCGACGCAGGCCGACAGGAAGATGATCAGCACGATCATGACGCCGGCCACGTCCTCGACCTTGCCGTAGCCGTACGTAAAGCGCCGGTTGACACCGCGGCGCGCGAGCGCGAACGCAAGCCACAGGGGCAGACTGGTGGTCGCGTCGGCAAAGTTGTGGATGGTGTCCGCCAGCAGCGCCACCGAGCCAGAGATCCACACGATGACGATCTGGAAGGCCGCAGTCAACGCGAGGATCACCAGCGAGCGTTTCAGGGCGCGAATGCCGCGCTCGTTGGATTCGAGGGCCGTGTCGGTCTTCTCCACGATGGAGTGGGAGTGACCGAAGGTGTTCTTCAACCAGCCGAGTGGTCCGGTGGCGTGCGCGTGATCCCTGTGGTCGTGTGCGTGATCATGACCACCGTGGGCATGGCCGCCGGCGCCGTGATCGTGCCCGTCTTCCGTGAAGCGCGCCGCGTACAGGGTGGGCACCACACCCGCCGCAGACGTCATCACTTCCACCTCGAATTCGTGGGGCTCGGGAAGCAACTCGGTGGCCTCGAGGTAGACACCATGATCCTCAAACACAAAGCGGTGACGCGTGCCGTCCGGACGCACAGTGTCCAGGGTGACGTCACGTGCTGAAGGTGGAGGCAGGAGCTTGCCGCCGTGGTCGTAGACGTACAGCCGGAAGCGCGGCGGCACCCCTGTTTCAAACACGCTCACTTCGATTGATCCGAGCGGCGTCTGCACGAAGGGGCCGCCATGCGGGCCGGCCGCGCCCAGGGCTGGAAGAACCAGGTCACTCATCTCGTCTCCTCGAAACCGCGCGGCGCATCGCTCGCCGCCCGAGGTTAAATCTATTCCTCCGGATAGACGAATGCTAGAGTGGTGGGCATGCGAGTCCACGCGGTTCCCTTCCCCCCGGACATCGGCGACCTCACTTCGGTCACCCAGCTGTTCCAGGCGCTCGGCGACCCCACGCGCGTCCTGCTGCTCCTTGCCCTGCAACAGGGCGAGCAGGCCGTGTCTGACCTGGTGACGCAGCTCGCCCAGCCCCAGAGCACCGTCAGCCGGCATCTCGGTGTGCTGCGCCACGCCCAGCTGGTCCAGACCCGCCGTGACGGCACCCGCGTGCTGTACCGCCTCGCCGACAGCCACCTGGGCGACCTCCTGATCCAGGCCTTCAGCCACGCCGAGCACCGCCGCCTGGGTCTCGCTGACCACCACCTCACAGACCGGCTGTCCGGGGGTGTGCATTGAACGCCCTGGCCCTGTTCAGCTCGCTCCGCAACCCGCGCTTCGCCCGGCTGTACGCGGCGCAGACCATCAGCCAGGTCGGGGACGCGCTCACGTGGGTCGGGCTGGCCCTCCTCGCCGCGCAGCTCGCCGGTCCCGGTCAGGCGCCGGCCGTGCTGGCGATTGCCCTCACCATCCGCGTCGCGGCTTTCGTGCTCCTGAGCCCCCTCGCGGGCGTGTTGGCCGACCGCGTCAACCGCCGCACCGTGCTCGTGACCTGCGATTTCGGCCGCATGGCCGTGCTCGGCGGGATGTTCTTCGTGACGCAGGTCTGGCAGATCTACGTGCTGATGTTCGTCCTGAACGCGCTGACCGCCTTCTTCACGCCGACCAACCAGGCCACCGTGCCGCTGGTCGTCGGCCGCGACGACGCCCGCCCCGCCTTCGCGCTCTCCAGCGCCACGACTGAACTGCTGGGCATCGTCGGGCCTGGACTGGCGGGCGCGCTCGCGGCGTGGCTGGGCACGCGGACGCTGTTCGCCGTCGACGCCGCGAGCTTCCTGCTCTCCGGGCTTTTGATCCTCACGCTGCCGGCGCTGCGGGCGACGCAGGACGGGACTGTGGACCGCAGCACCCGTGCCGACCTGCGGGACGGTACGGCGCGGCTGTGGCGTGATCCGCCCATCCGCTTCGCGCTGCTGATGGAACTCGTTGCCGCGCTCGCCGGGGCGATGATCCTGACGGTCACCGTGTCGCGGGTCGAGGGTGGGCTGCACCTCGGCGGAGCACAATACGGCTGGGTGATGGCCGCGTATGGCCTTGGGGCCGCCGCCGCATCGCTGGCGGTGGGCTTGGCCGGGAAGCGCGTCCCCCTGACCCGGTTCATCGCGGTGGGCGCGCTGGTGACCTCTCTGGCGATTCTGCCAGGGAACGTCGTGCCGCTCAGCGGTCTGATGGCCTTTTGGCTGATCGCCGGCATCGGGCAGAACTGGGTGAACCTCCCGACCGAGACGCTGCTTGCCGAGCGCACTGATGAGGCCGCACAGGGCCGGGTGTACGGCGCGCACTTCGCGTGGAGTCACCTGTGGTGGGCGTTCGCGTACCCGGTGGCTGGGTTCCTTGGCACACGCTTCCCGGAGCACGCCTTTGTGATCGGTGGGGGGCTCGCCCTGGTGCTCCTCGCGGGGGTGTGGCTGAGCCATGCCCGCAAGATCAGCAGTTCCATTTCAGATCAGGCGCGCACGGCACCCTGACCTGACGATGCCCTCACGTTTCCCAACACGCTTAAGAGCCGGTTTGGCATCTTCATCTGGCGTGTTGAACGTCGTTTTCATGTCATCGTCAATCGCTTGAGGAGCAAGCGGCTCATCGCGGCATAGCACCATGTTTCTTCGGAGCACGGCAAGGTTTCGAAGTCTTTGGAAAGTCGTCGATAGCGTCCCAGCCACGCAAATGAGCGCTCTACCACCCAGCGCCGTGGAAGGACGTGAAAGCCGTGCGGATCGAAGCCTTGTGCTTCTAGCGCTTCCGGCAGGTACCGTTGGAGTTGACGCCACCAGGGATAGACCACCTCGAAATCGAGGTGGAGGAGTTCGCTGGCCCAGTGCTTGAACTTGCCGGTATACCCCTGATCGGCCCAGATTTTCTGAAGGCCAGGGAAATGACCGTGGACAGCCTGGAGCAACAATTTCCCGCCCACACGGTCAACCAGACCGGCAGAATGAACCACGACTTTCAAGAGCAATCCCAAGGTGTCAACCAGGATGTGACGCTTGCGCCCATTGACCTGTTTGTGACCATCAAAGCCGTGTGGGCCACCATTTTCGGCGGTTTTGACACTCTGGCTATCGATAATGGCCGCGTGAGCCTCGGGCGTTCGCCCGAGGCTCACGCGGTATCGCTCCCGCAACTGGCGATTTACATCCTCCCAAACGCCTGAACGCCGCATGTGGCGAAAATGGAACTACACCGTCTGCCATGGAGGAAAATCGACTGGGAGGGCACGCCAGGCGATACCGCCGCGAAGGACGTAGAACACGGCATCCAGAATGAGCCTTGGATGCCAGATGGGCGGACGACCTCGTCCAGTGCGGCGTGGAAGAACCGTCTGGAGGAGCTGCCATTCGCGATCCGTGAGATCGCTCGGATACGTTCCACTGGGCATTCTTCAACAGTAGGTAGACTGCGTGAGGGACGTATAATTTGCCAAACGGGCTCTTAGGAAGGCGCAGGACGGCGAGCACGACAGATGGCGTCTCAGATGTCATCGACGCCCTGCATTCCTGGGGCAGTTACGGGAGCGACATCGACGTGGGTACCGACGGCGTCTGCGCCAACCCGAGTTCAGCCATCGCTGTGGAAGATTATGCTCCCGCTCTGGACATCGTCTCGATCTATTAGGGCAAGCGTTCTGGTCTTGGCCTTCACGTCCCAGGCCCAGGGGATCTACCTTCGCTACAACGGCATCTACTTATTGCCACCTCCCGGCAACGAATCAACGGTGGTCGGAGGTCGGATGACCATCGACCCGGACTGGGTGACGTACGCCATCTTCGGAACACGGCAGCCTGAAGGGCGGCGACGTCCACCAATGCCGATCCGTGACTTCGCACGGATCCGAAACCTGCGCCTCCAGTGGCTTGCCAAGGAAGCTGTCGCTGACCTGTCAAGGCTGGTTGAACCGCTTCCTCCGAACGGAGTGGAGGACCGATTCACGTTGAGTTTCAGGGCGTTCGCGCAGCTCGGTGACGCCCCGCCCGGTCTCAAGGTGGTGTTCACGCCAGGTCGGCTCACGGTCACTTACCCCGGGCGTGCGGCAGTGCAGGGCCTGTTTGCGACGGCGGACGCGACCTTTAC
This sequence comes from Deinococcus metalli, assembly GCF_014201805.1. Lineage (NCBI taxonomy): Bacteria > Thermotogati > Deinococcota > Deinococci > Deinococcales > Deinococcaceae > Deinococcus > Deinococcus metalli. The sequence continues at coordinate 68,754 of NZ_JACHFK010000013.1, forward strand.
TCCGTTCGGCGATGGCGTCCGGGTGCCCGTGGCGCTTCCGGACGACTGCCGCCGCTCGGGCGGCTGGACGACATGCACGGTGGTCGCGCCTCGACGGTTCATCTATGTGGCTCTGCGGTTCTGGAAGGAGGAGCCGTCCGCGACACGAACCGGAGGAGGGTGACGGATCGGCTCCATCTGGGGCGTGCCGCACGCTCGAACTGGACGGTTCGGCGGCACATGCCCGCTGTGCACCAGCAGCCCGAATCCGCACGGCACGTGGATTCACCCAACGTGTCGGACTGCGGGCGGCCAAAGGTGCATGTGCAGCCGCATGTCAGGCATGCAGATCATCCTCGGGGTCAGGTTGTGCTGCCTGAACTGGCTGCACGGCAAGCTGAGAGCAGGGGTGGCCTGACCTTCAGGCCACCCCTGCCGCGACCGTTGACCACGCCTGGAACGCTTTTCGCTGATGGGCTGGGAACACATCGGCCTGACGGGGAACGACCTCTGTCGGGAAGACCTGGTGCCGCTGAGCGGCACCTATTGAGAGCTGGGACGGTAAAGCTCGTTGAGCACGATGTATGCTGCTTAGCAGAGTAAAATTCCAGCATCGTGTCTTGCCCCCACGGAGGGAGGAGAGGGAACGTGAGCCGGGAGAGCACACCAACGTCCCTGGCGGCGTGCCAGTTGAATGCGAGGCCGTGGGCCTCAATCGCGTCCGGGAGCGAACTCGCTCCCGCGCGCGACGTGGTGTTGTTGCTGGATCCGGCGGTCGCCATGACGACTCGGGGTCACGCTAGGGCCGGAGCAGGAAAACCCGCTAAGAGAGTTGCTCCAGAGACGCCTGGAGGGGACTCGGATCGCGGAGTGGTCGCAGGTGGCCGCCTGCGACGGCCTCTGGGAGGGAGAAGTCGTAACGGCCGAGCATGTTCACGTGCTCGTGGAGCAGCGGGGACAGGCGGGCGATGTCGGCCGGCGCGACCGGCCCCTGGGTCTGCGTCCGATGGGTCAGGGCATGCTGCAGGTAGCGCGTGTTCCACAGCACCAGGGCGTTCACGACCAACCCGAGGGCCCCGAGCTGAACCTCCATCCCCTCCCGGTAGCGCTGGCGCAGTTCGCCTCTGCGGCCGTGAAAGACCGCCCGGGCCACCGCGTGGCGGCCCTCCCCGCGGTTGAGCTGCACCAGGATGCGCCGGCGGTACCCGTCGTCCCGGACGTAGCTCAACAGGTACAGCGTTTTTTCGATCCGGCCCACCTCCGCTACGGCTCGCCCGAGACCGGACAGGCTCCCGCCCCGCTGCACGGTGCGCATCACGGCCGTTGCCTTGACCTGACCGAGTTTCAGCGACCCCACTGGCCGCAGCATGTCCTCCCAGTGCTCCGCGATAAGCCGCTCGTTGATGACATGCCGGCTCAGGTCGTTCAGTTCGCCGTAATCGGCGTTCCGATCCAGGCGCCAGAAGCGCTGGTCGCCCAGGTCTGCCAGGCGCGGATTGAACCGGTAGCCCAGCAGGCTGAACAGGCCGAAGATGACGTCGCTCGATCCGTGGGTATCGGTCATGAGTTCACGGGGATCGAGGTGGGTCTGCTGCTCGAGCAGACCGGACGGGACGAACAGCGAATCGCGCAGGGTGCCCGGAATCACGATGCCGTGAAAACTGGTGAACTGGTTACTGGTGAAGTTGTAGTACGTCACGCCCCGCTGCGACCCGAAGTATGTGCTGTTCCACCCGGCATGGATCATGCGCACGGGCACCACGAACCGCAAGCCGTCCGCAGATGCCACCTCTCCGCCGCCCCACTGGCGGGCCAGCGGCAGGTGATCCTGCGCGGCCACGAGGTGCGCGTTCGCGGCCGTGATGCCCTCGGCGCGCACGTGGGTCTGCTGAACCCAGGACAGGCGGGCCAGGGTCAGGGCGGGCACGTCGTCGCGGGCCACGGCCTTGAGCCCGATATTGCAGGCCTGAGCCAGCAGCACCGCACAGATGCTCACGGGAAGGTCGCGCCACGACGTGCGGCCGGCGGTCACGGGCGTGAAGGCCCCCGCGAAGCCTGAGAAGGCCTGCACTTCCAGCAGCAGTTCGGACAGTTCGATGGCCGGAAGTCGCAGGGCCAGTCGCGTCCGGAGGTCGTTCAGGGCCGGGGAGTCCAGCTGTGCGTCCAGCGGGGACACGCTCACGTGCGTGTGCCCAGCCTCCTCCCGGAGCGTCACGGTGCCTGCGCCGGCCAGGTGCTGTACGTCGGTGTAGGCCTCGGTCAGCGCGGCGCGCCACGCGGCGAGATCGGGCATTGGATCCAGGGCGCGGGACATATCATCCCGCGCGGCCAACCACGCGTCCCCCTGGAGCAGCTGGGCGCGTGGATCCCGGTAGCGGTCACTGCCCGGTGCGAAGACCCCCCGCCGTTTCAGGGCCTGCTGTAGGCGGTCAAGGACGCACAGGGTGTACCACGCGCGGTCGGGCTGGCCATCCGGGAAGACGCGGCGCGCCCAGACCTTGGGCACGAAGCTTCGTGGGGCATCTTCCCAGCGTGACCTGCTGCGGCCGGTGTCCTCCTGAGTGACCAGGAACGTCCAGGCGGCCAGGAGCGGTTTCGCGCTGGGTGTGCCGTCCAGCGTGACGCTGCGCAGGAGCGCCGGCAGGAACCGCCGGACGGTGCTGTACTGCCCGCTCAGCGCGTCGGGAGGCTGCTCGGCCTCCCAGGCGAGGGCCTGGATGGTGCCCACGGCCTCGAGGAGCCGCGCCTCACCGACCTTGGCGTACACCTGAGCACGCACCTCGGCGTCGGGTGTGCCCGTGTCGAGCAGGAGGCGGCACGCGTCCTGCAGGATCAGGGCCGCGTGGTCGAGGTCACCCAGGGTGCGCAGGCGTTCCTGGCGGCGCCTGGCCTCCCCGCGCAGCGACAGGGTGCCCAGCAGGCTGACGAGGACGTCGAGAACGTCATCGGTCGCGGTGCGCTCGAGGTGCTGCACGAAGACGAGCAGGGTGCTCCAGCGCCGGTCATCTGCCATGCGCAGCTGGGTCTGCGCCCAGGCCCCCTGAGCCTGCCGGGCCAGCACGGTCAGGTGCGCCTCCGGGATGTCCTCCACGCCCACACGGCCCACACCGGTCGCCCGGATCTGCTCGAGGCGGGCGAGCGCCGCCACCAGGCCTGGAGCGGACACGCGGGTAGGCGGCGTGCGGAGCATCTCCAACGGTGTCCGGAACTGCCCGGGTGGCAGGATCAGCAGGGCGTCGAGGGTGGTTCGCTGCTCGGGACTCAGCCGGCGGCTGAGTCCCTGAAAGGTGCGCGCGCCGCTGCGTTCCTGGACGCGCGCGATCAGGCGGGCCAGCACCGTCACGCCCGGGAGCACGACCTGGTGCCCGGTGGGGTGATAGGTGGCCAGATCGAACAGCAGGCTGGGGCGCAGCGTGCCGGTGGCCAGCTGTGCGTACAGCCAGCGCACCAGCCGGAACGCCTGACGGCCGTCGAAGGGCTGCATGCCGGTGTGCTGTAGGATCGCGTGCTGATGCTCGTACCAGGTGCTGGCGCGCCGGCGGTAGTCCAGCAGGGCCGCCGGATTCACCTGCAGTTGCTGGGCCAGGGTCTGTGCCACCGCGTCGGGCACCCGGGTGGGCTCGGGCAGGAAGTTGCCCAGATACCGCAGGGTGCCGAGCTGCACCGCGCAACCGAGCCGGTTGCGGTCGCGCCGGCGCCGCGCGATGAAGGCGTGATCCTCCTCGCTCAGGTAGAAGTACCGCGTGAGCTGTTCAGGCGTGAGTGGCTGGTGGTACTGCCCGTAGCGGGCGGCCTGCTCGTCACTCAGGAACTCGACGGGCATCAGGTCGGCCGCAGGTAGGTGTACAGGGTCTCGCGGCTGATGCCCAGTTCCCGTGCCAGGGCCGCCTTGGGTTCTCCCGCCAGGACGCGCTGCCTGAGTGTCTGCACCTGTTCCGGCGACAGGGCCTTCTTGCGTCCCCGGTACTTTCCCTGTGTCCGGGCGAGGGCGATGCCTTCGCGCTGCCGCTCGCGGATCAGCGCCCGCTCGAACTCGGCGAATGCGCCCATCACGCTCAGCAGCAGGGTGGCCATCGGGGAGTCCTCGCCGGTAAAGGTCAGGCCCTCCTTGACGAATTCCACCCGCACGCCCCGGCCGGTCAGGGTCGTGACCAGCCGGCGGAGGTCGTCGAGGTTGCGGGCGAGCCGATCCATGCTGTGCACGACGACGGTGTCGCCCTCGCGGACGAAGCCCAGGAGCGCGTCGAGCTGGGGACGCCGGGTGTCCTTGCCAGACGCCTGGTCGCTGAAGATGCGCGCCAGAGTCTGGCCGTCGAGCTGGCGATCCGGATTCTGGTCGGCGCCGCTGACGCGGATGTAGCCGATGCGGTGACCGAGGATGGTGGGCCTCCAAGGGAAGTGTCAGGTTGAACTCGTAGAGTTGAGCATCATACTGTCAGGAAATCAAGAAACGGACTTCAGTTGGGCAGTGTTGAGCCTGAAGGTGGACGTCCAGGTGGGGTGTACCTCAATCGGACGTTCTGAATCACGGAACGGTCGCCTTGAAAGGCGCGCTCCAACTCCCTCGTCTACACTCGGCGCATGACTCTGGTGGCCTCCGACGTCTTGGAACAGCTCAAGGCCCTGTCCAACGAGATCCGCTATGACCTCGTGCGCTTCCTCGGGGCGGGCGAGCGCTGCGTGTGTGACCTCGAGGGCCTGACCGGCCTGCCGCAGTCGAAGGTCTCCTACCACCTGGGGGTGCTGCGCGACGCGGGTCTGGTCGTGAGCGAGCAGCGCGGCAAGAACATCTATTACTCGCTGTGTGAAGCGCGGCTGTTCCAGTTGGGCGGTCTGATACTCACCGAGGTCTTCCACGATCCGGTGCGCCACGCCCACGAGGACGCCTCACTCTGCGAGTGACCCAGGCTGCTGCCGGGTCGAGGACCTGAGCCCGCAGGCCCCAGGCGGACAGCGCCGCCAGGACGCTCAGCCCCCACAGCGAGGGCAGGTAGCTTCCGCTCCCGCTGAACAGCAAGCCAACCCCAAATGGCGTCAGCGCCTGGGCCAGGTTGACCGGCCCGGCCAGACGCCCGTTGATAGTGCCGAAGAGCCCGGCGTCGTAGCGGCCCACCAGCAGTTCGGTGCGGGCCAGGGTGAGCGCGCCGTTGGCCAGACCGAAGAGCGTGATGGCCAGACTGGCAAGCCATACCGAAGACGTCGTGGCCAGCAGCAGCGGCCCGAGGCCCAGCATGATGAACAGCGCGGTGGTCAGGCGGTGGATGCCGAGTGCCGCCAGCAGCGGCCCGAACAGCACCCGGCCGGGCAGGGCCGCCAGCCCCATCAAACCCGCGAGCGCCGCCGCGACGGCCGGCGCCTCTCCACGCGCGAGCAGCAGGGGCGCGAGCTGCAGCCCGGTGCCCACCGACACGATCCGCGCCAGCGTGAAACTCAGCACCAGCTGGCGGAAGGAGGCATCCGGCGCGAACGGCGTCACCATGTGGTGCTTGGCGCCGGTGTGCCGCCCAACCCCAGGCAAGACGGCCCACCCCAGTCCGGCCGTGATCACCAGCAGGCCCGCCAGTATCCCGAGGGCCATGGTCAACCCACCCGCCTGGAGTCCAGCGCTGGTGAGCGGCACGAAGATGGTGCTGGCCAGCCCGGCGATGAGCGTGATGGTGAGCGTCGCCCGGCGGCGGTCACCGGCCTGGAACTGCTGCGCGACCACCGTGAACACCGGCTCGTAGAAAGTCAGGGTCATCGCCACGCCCGCGAGCACCCAACACGCCACGAAGCCGGGATAGCTGGGGTGCAGGCTCATCAGGGTCAATGCAGCGGCACCGAGGGCGGCCCCGCCGCTGATGAGCAGCCGTCCCCCGAAGCGGTCGACCGCGCGTCCCACAACGGGGGCCAGCGCCGCGTTGGTGAGCAGCGCGAGCGTGAAGGCCAGACCGGTCTGGGCGCGGCTCCAGCCGGTGGTCTGCTCGGTGGCCACCGCGAGCAGCGGCTGCGCGTAGTACAGCGCGCCGTAGCCGACCGTCGACAGCAGTGCCAGCGTCCAGATCAGGGGCCGCTGGCGCTGGGTGGACGACCTCACTGCAGGCTGATGGGGGCCTGAGGCGTGCAGCACCCACTGGCTGGCGCACATCCTTCGGACTGCGCCTCAGCCACCGGCAGCCCGCAGGCGTCGCCGGCCTTGCACTGCACGCCGGGCGTGCGCAGGTGGACGACCGTGCGCCCGGCCTGCTCTTCGAGGTGAGTCACGTGGTACTGCAGGGCGGGCAGGGTCTCCGAGCCGTACTCGAAGCGCACCTCGGCCTCGTCCCGCACCGGGATGCGGCTGGTGACTCGGTCGTAGATGGCGAGGAACTTGCGGGTGGTCATAAAACCGCCCTGGGCGTCCTGGGCGCTGCCGTCCATCAGCTGGATCACGGTCTCGCGCCAGCTGGCCGCCTTGCCCCCACAGTCCATCGCCTCGATGGTCACGGCCTTGACCTCGGTGACGTGGTAGCCGGGGCCGACGAGCGGTGAGCCGTGCAGCCAGAACTCCAGGGGGCGCTGGAGCTGATCGCGCAGACCGATGATCAGCGCGTGGGTCGAGACCTGGCCTTGGAGACCAGGGATGGCGGTGGGCAGGGTGGGCTCGGTCAGGGTGGTCATGGTGGCCTCCTCAGGCGGGGGTGGGCTGGGCGGTGGGGGAGGGGGCGGGCGAGGCACGGGCGGACGCTGTGCCCTGGAGCAGACCCAGGGTGGCCTGCGCGTCCTGAAGTCCGGCGGGACTCAGGGCGTAGTGAACCCAGCGGCCCCGTCTGGTGGCCGTCACCAGGCCGGCGTCGGTGAGCAGGCGCATGTGGTGGCTGACGGTCGGCTGCGCGAGCCCCAGGTGCGTGACGAGGTCGCAGGCACAGACCCCGTCCGGCCCCTGGCAGCACGCGGGCGTGGCGGTCGCCAGGAAGTGCAGGGCGCGCAGGCGGTGAGGATCGCCCAGGGCCTTGAAGCGCGCCGCCTCCATATCGAAATCCATGAATCTATGCTGCACGATAGATCGAAGATTGTCAATGTGTTGGCCAGTGACCGAGCGACAGGACTCCCGAGGCCCATCAGGAAAGGCCTGCCGCCCTCCCTGTCCCCCTGCTACGCTGACCCGCGTGCCCCGGTCGCTGTTGGCCTTCCTGACGGGCCTTCCCGTCGCCCTGCTGGGTGGGCTGATCGGCCTGGGCGGCGCGGAGTTCCGCCTGCCCATCCTCACGGGCGTGTTCGGCTACGCGGTGCGCGCCGCCATCCCCCTCAACCTCGCCGTCAGCTTCGTGACCCTGACCGTATCGTTGCTGATCCGCACGGGCACCACCCCGCTCGGCACGCTGGGGCCACACGGGGGCGCCCTGCTCTCGCTTCTCGCCGGCTCCGTTGCCGGGGCCTACCTGGGCACCGCCCTGGCGAAGCGCCTGTCCGACCGCGTGCTGGAGAGCGTGGTATTCTCCCTGCTGCTCGGGGTGGGGCTCCTGCTGCTGCTGGAGGCGTTCGTGCCGTTCACGCGGGGCGGCCTGAACCTGCCGCCCGCCCTCGGCATCCCCGTCGGTGTGCTGCTCGGGAGTGGCATCGGGATCTTCAGCAGCCTGCTCGGCGTGGCCGGTGGCGAGCTGCTGATCCCCACGCTGCTGCTGGTGTTCGGGCTGGACATCAAGCTCGCGGGCACCGGCAGCGCCCTGATCAGCCTGCCCACGGTGCTCACGGGCACCCTGCGCTGGCGCGCCCAGGGCGCCTACCTGGAGCGGGCCGACCTCGGCGGAGTGGTGGTGCCGATGTCGCTCGGCTCGGTGGTGGGCGCACTGCTGGGGGGCGTGCTGCTGGCGTATGCCCCGACGGGCGCCCTCAAGTTCGGGCTCGGGGTCATCCTGCTGCTCTCCGCCGGCAAGACCCTGCGTGACTTGCGCCGCACCCACGCGCCCGCCTAGGGTCTGGCGCTGACCGCCCCGGTGCCCAGGGCCTCGGGTGGAAAGGGACTCAGGACGCAGCGTTCCCGGTGCGCAGTTGCGCCGCTTCCTTCGTTCCGTGGTAAGCGTGTTTCTCAGCCCACCGAGCGGCGGCCCCGACGTCGTAGGCCACGCGCCGGAAGGTCACGCTCCAGACATCGCCCGCTCCCTCCAGCAGCACCCAGCGCGCGAGCGGCGAGCCATCCTTCTGCCGGCTCACCGCCCCGGCGTTCACCACGGTGATCGGCCCGATCTGCCGCAAGTGCTCCAGGTGTGAGTGCCCGACTATCACCATCCGCGCCGGGCCGATGTCGCTCAGCCGATCGCGGACAAGGTCGTCACTTGCCCAGCCGTCTCCGTCTCGCAGCAGATACGTCCACGCGCTGTCCGGCGTGCCGTGCGCGGCCAGCACCGTGCCGTCCGCCAGCGTCACGCTGGTCGGGAGCGCCGCGACGTACGCTCCGGTTCCCTCCGGCAGCACCCCATGCAACCACTCCAGCATGTCCCGTTTGGCCGTGGTCTCGGTCAGCGTCTCGCCCAGACCCTCCTCCGTGTTGCCCCGCACCTCCAGCACGCCATGCCGGGCTCTGAGCTCCTGTTGCAGCGCCCACGCGCCCGCCGGATCGGCCCCGCCGAACAGCTGGTCGCCCAGGTTCACCCAGGCGTCCGGGCGGTGCGGCTCGATGTCCTGAACCACGGCCTCCAGGGCAAAGCGGTTGCCGTGCACGTCCCCTAAGACCGCGATCCTCACGCGCGCTCGGCCAGCCAGCCCTGGATCCGCGCGTCGATCTCGTCCCGCACCCGGATGAACACGGCGAGGCGCTCCTCGTCGCTGCCCGTCGTGGCGGCCGGATCCTCGAAGGGCCACGCCAGGCGGTAGCGGGCGTTGGGAAAGATCGGGCAACTCGCCTCCGCCCGGTCACAGACGGTGATGGCGTAGTGAAAATGCTCGGCGATCATGGGTTTGACGCCCTTGGAGGACAGGTGATCCGTGGGCAGCCCCGCGTCCTGCAGCGCGCGGACGGTCAACGGGTTGACCTCACCAGGCTCCAGGCCTGCCGAGACCACCTCATAGCGGTCGCCGGCGCGGCGTTCGAGCAGCACCTGGGCCATCTGGGATCGGGCCGTGTTGCCGGTGCAGATGAACAGCACGCGGGGCTTGCGGAGGGAGGCTGGACTGGGGTCAGGCTGGGTCATCATGACTCTCCTTGCGGCGCGAATTCCTGCGCCCGGTGCGTATCCGCCTCGACGGGCTGGCGGGGGCTGAGGACGTGGTTCATGGCGACCGCCAGCGCGGCCCCCAGCAGCGGCGCGGCCCAGTACAGCCAGTGGGCCGTCCAGATCCCGCTGGCCAGGGCCGGGCCGAACGAGCGCGCCGGGTTCATGCTTGCCCCCGTGATGGGGCCGCCCATCATGGCTTCCAGGGCCACCACGCCGCCCACCGCCCAGGGCAACCCGGAGCGCAGCGCGACGAGCAGCAGGAAAAAGGTCATCACGGCCTCCATCACGAAGGCTTGCGAGGCACTGCCCGCCGGCACGGTGACGCCCAGGTTCCCCTCCAGGCCGAACAGCGCGAGCAGCACGAAGGCCGCCAGCGAGGCCCCGACGAGCTGCGCGGCGACATAGGGCAGCACTCGAGACCTGGGGAATCGCCCCGCCAGGGTTAGGGCGAACGTGGCGGCCGGGTTGATGTGCGCCCCGCTGATGGGGGCCAGCGCGGCGATGACCACGGTGACGGTCAGCCCGAAGGTCAGCGCCACGCCGGCGTGGCCCAGGGCGCCGGTCTGCGCGTTGACGATAGCGGCCCCGGGGCCGAAGAAGATCAGGGCGAAGGTGCCGATCAACTCGGCGACCAGCGTGCGGTGCAGGGGAGGTTGCATTCAGGTGACCAGCACGGCAGGGCTGTCGTCGTAGCTGGGCGGCGCCAGCTGGCCGTCTTTCAGGCACTGCACGAACGCATCAAACTGAGTCTGGAGCTGGTCGCGTACCGTGCGCCAGCGGTCGAGACTGCCGCCCGAGGGGTCGGTGAAGGGATAGTGCCGGCGCTCAGTTTTGCCGGGGTAGACCGGGCACGCCTCGGCGGCGCTGTCGCAGACCGTGATGACGTAGTCGAAGTTCATGGCGTCCGGCACGTCGTGCAGCGTCTTGCTGGTGTGCGTGTCCAGGCTCAACCCGAGCTCGGTCATGACGGTCTTCGCCTCGTCCTTGACGCGGGTGGCCTCGGTGCCGGCGGAGTGGACGTCCAGGTCGAGTCCAGCACGGCGGGCCGCCTCGCGGGTCAGGGCCTCGGCCATCTGGCTGCGGGCGCTGTTGTGCGTGCACAGGATCAGGACACGGATCATGCTGGCAGCCTAACAGATCAAGTCAATTCGGTGCGTCAGCTGAAGGTCAGGAGGGCTGGTGCCTTCGGCCAGGGCCATTGGAGGAGGGTCACCCGCAGGAGTGGCCGACTCACCCCGCCAGATTCAGGGTCACCGGGGGCAGCCCAGCCGCTTAGCGGGAAAAACGGTTCCGGCGCTAGCGTGACCCCGACTCCCTGGCTCAGGACATACGCGAGGTACTTTGGCCCGGGGACGAGCAGCCTCACCAGGATGCTACCGAAGGCAAGACGAAGTGTGCGGTTCATGGACAACCTCGGAAAGAATGGATTCAGGAGCACCCAATCGTCAGATCGCGCCCGTCTATGGAGAGCCGCTGATGGTGATCAGCGTGCCGCTCCCGTCGCGCACCGCCGTGTAAAAGAGCTCCGCCGGTACGGTGCGGCCCAGGAACGCCGAGTAGTGCCCCGGTCCCCGGATCTCGTCTTCGCGCAGGACGTAGCCCGCGCGCGTGAGGGGCGTCAGCAGGGCGTCGGGTGCCCACGTGGGGAGGGTGTACTGCTCGACCCTCGACTGCCCGGTCCTGACTTCGGTGCGGTACGTGGATGCCGTTGGACAGACCGGGGTCAAGCCAGCTGGAGTCTCGAACAGCCCTCCCCACACCGTGCCGCGCTGCTGAATGCAGTACAGCGGCATCGACCAGCGGCCGACCGCCTGCCACCACGCGGCCGAGAGCGCGGCCGTCAATGCGGTGGCCGCGAGGAGCCCCAGCATGCGGCGCCTTGACGCGGTGTCAAGCACGCGCATGATCGGGAGCGCGCTGAATCCGCGTGGTGTCGTGACCGCCTGAGTGGCGAGACACGGCGCTGCGGCGAGGCCAACTGGATGGGCGCATCAGTCCATCACCGCCAGGACATCCTGTGCAATCCGCGCCGCATTCGCCGTGACCTGCGTGTAATCCCACACCACGCGAAGCCGGCCCCGCGCGTCCACCAGGTATACGCCAGTGGTGTGGTTCACCTGGTAATCCCGAGGTCCCTTGACGTCCACGTACTGAACGTCCGCACCCCAGGCACGGACAGTCTGCTTGAGCTGCGCTTCCGGAACCCGCAGACCCCGGGCGCCCACGCTGAAGTACTCGACGTACTGCTTCAGGCCGGCCGCGGTATCGCGCCTGGGATCGACCGAGACGAGCAGCGGCGTGAAGTTCGGACGCCGACTGGCCGGGAGGGCCTGCCGGACGCGCTCCAGGGCGGCGAGCGTCGTGGGACAGATGTTCGGGCAGTTCAGGAACCCGTAGAACACCGCGACCGTCTGGCCGCGGAGGTCCGTGAGCGACAGCGGCTGGCCGTCCTCGCCGGTTCCCTCGAGGGCCGGTGCCATGCGGCCAGACGGATACGCAGTTCCGGAGAAGGACGACGGATTGATGAGCCGGTTGTAGAGCAGCATGCCGGCCAGCAGCACGGACACCGCCAGCAGCGCGAGGGTCAGCGACTGACTCCAGTGGCGGGCGGGGCGGAGCGGTCCAGCGACCGGACGGTCTTCCGTCACGGATGCACCGTGCCGTGCGTGCCCTGGTGGAAGTCCGGGGCCTCGACCTGTACCGTCACGTGTTCGATCTCGTACCGTTCCGCGACCTCCGCAGCCGCGGCCGTCAGCACGCCGACCGACTCGGTACCGACCAGGTGCACCGTCAGGCTGTGCTCACCGCTGGTGACGCTCCAGACGTGCAGGTCGTGCACCTCCTGCACGCCCGGCAGCGCGGCGAGCTCCGCGCGCAGGGCGTCGAGATCCAGGCCCTCTGGGACGCCTTCGAGCAGGACGTTCACGCTGGACCGCAGCAGGATCCACGTCCGCGGCAGCACCCACAGCCCGATCAGGGCGCCCAGGACGGGGTCGATCCACGTCAGGCCCGTGAACCGGATCGCGAGCGCGCCGACGATGACCGCGACCGAGCCGAGGAGGTCACTGAGGACCTCCAGATACGCGGATCTGACGTTCAGGCTGCCCTGGCTGCCGGCCATCAGGATGCGCGCACTGATCAGGTTGACGATCAGGCCCAGCACCGCCACGACCAGCATGGGGAGGGTCTGGACCTCGACGGGGTCGGTCAGGCGCTGGTACGCTTCCACCAGGATGTAAATGCCTACCGCGAACAGCAGGCCGGCGTTCAGGGTGGCCGCCAGCACCTCGGTGCGGCGGTACCCGAAGGTGCGCCGGCGGTCGGCGGCCCGGCGGCCGATGTGAATGGCGAACAGGGAGAGGGCCAGGGCCGTCACGTCGGTGAGCATGTGTCCCGCGTCCGACAGCAGCGCCAGACTCCTGGAGAGGAAGCCGTAGACGACCTCCACGATCAGGAACGAACCGGTCAGGGCCAGGGCGACCGTGAGCTGCCGCGCGCTCGCCTCCTGGCCGTGATGGTGGTGGTCACTCATGGCTCATGTCCGTCATGGGGGCCGCCGGCGTGTTCGGCGCCGCTTGGCGACCGAGCATCGCGTCGATGGTGCGGACTTCCGCCGTCTGCGACGTGATGATGCGGTTGGCCATCGAGCGGGTGAGCGGGCTGCGCAGGGTGTTCAGGGCGGACTTCGCCATCGCGATCCCGCCCAGGTGATGCCGGCGCATGAGCGTGAGGTACCGCTCTTCCGCCACGCTGCCGTCCAGCCGCTCGAGGGTCGTCAGGGCTTCAGCGCTGGCCAGGCCCATCGCCGCGCGGTCCATGCCCTTCATTGGAGGCGTCGATCCGGACACCGTCACGCCCCACGCGGTCAGCCAACCGGTCATCTGCCCGATCTGGGCCTGCTGGGTCAGCGCAATGTCCTGGGCCAGCAACCGCACCTTGGGATCACTGCTGCGCTTGACGAGGAGCATGCTCATGTCCACCGCCTGGGCGTGGTGGGCGCTCATATCCCGCAGGAAGCGCACGTCCGCACTGTCATCCCGGGGGTGCAGGAGGTGAACGGACGGTAGGACGGCGCCCAGGGCACTGGCCGTCAGTAGCGCGAGCGCGACGAAGGGAACCGTGCGGTTCACTGGGTCTGGTCGTACGCGCCGCTGCACGACGCCCCAATCTCAGGAGCCGTCCCGCCCTGCTCGTATTTCTGAATGAACTTGCCGACGCGGGGATCACTGGCCTTTTCGACGTTCAGCTGGGCGTTCCAGGCCGTGAGCACGATGGGTGAGGTCTGGGTGCTGCGTGGGGAGAGCAGGGTGTGGGTGCGGCCGTTCAGGGCGCTGCGCAGGGTCTGGATGGACTCCTGATCGAGCGTGGGGCGGTAGGTCACCCACACGGCGCCGTGTTCCAGGCTGTGGACGGCGTACTCGGGATACAGCTCAGCCTGGTACTCACCGCAGTTCTGCCACGCAGGATTGTGTGGCCCGCCGACCGGCAGGGCTTCACGGTAGGTGATCTTGCCGTCCTGGTGCTCGCCGCCAGTGTAGTCGAAGGTCGTGACACCGCGGATGGACGTCTGCTGACACGCGGTGAACAGCACGAGTGGAACGAGAAGGGCCAGGCGTTTCACAGGTGGTCTCCCTGGGGCCGCAGCGCGGTGCGGGGGGCTGGCGTGAGCACCAGCAGGACGACGCCGGCGAGGACCAGCATGTCCGCGCCGTTGAAGATGGGGAAGGACTGCGTGCTCAGGAGCAGATGGACGCGGTCGAGCAGGGGTGAGGTGAGGTAGTCGACCACGGCGCCCCGTGTCAGGCCGTCCACGGCGTTGCTGAGGGCGCCGGCACCGATCAGGCCCAGGGCGAGCGCGCGCGGGCCAGGGATCCGGCCCCGGAACAGGGCCGCCACGACGCCCAGACCGACGAGCAGCCGCAGGAGGGCCAGGGGGAGCGTCAGGTTGGGCAGGAGTCCCCAAGCCATGCCCGTGTTCAGGGTGTAGTTCAGGCTGAGCAGCCCGGGAATCAGGGTGCGGGGCTCGGCAGCCGGCAGGTGTTGGGATGCCCAGGCCTTTACCAGCAGGTCCGCGAGCAGCAGGACGCTGAACGCGAGGAGAGGGATGACCTGTGGCGAGGGCCTGGGCATGCCGGCAGTATATCTGCATGGATGTTCATATGTGATGAGTTGAAGGTGGCATTCCGAACGAAGCGGCAGGCCCGCCACTGTGACGGGCCTGCCGCTGCCTGCTCAGCTCACTCGTAGAGGCTGTACGGATTGACCGCCTGACCTTCCCGGTAGACGCGGAAATCCAGGTGTGGTCCGGTGCTGTTCCCGGTGCTGCCTACCCGGGCGATCGTCTGACCGGCCGTCACCTGCTGTCCCACCCGCACCAGATTCGCGCTGTTGTGGCTGTACCGCGTGGTGTACCCGTTCCCGTGATCGACCACAACCGTCCAGCCCCATCCAGTCCGGCCATCGAACTCGGACATCTGAACCGTTCCGCCCATGGCCGCCCGGACCGCCGTTCCGCTGCGGGCGGCGATATCCAGGCCGAGGTGGTCGTTGCTCGGCGCCGTGGTCAGGCGGCCCACCAGCGGCAGCGACACCCTGACCCGCAGACCGGCCGTCTTGACCACCGCCTTGCCTGACCCGGCAGTGACCGGCACGTTCAGCCGCTGTCCGATCTGCAACCGCTGCGGATTCAGGCCAGGATTGGCCTTCAGCAGCGCCTGCACGCCAACCCCCTGCCGCGCGGCGATGCGGGTCACGGTATCTCCACGCTGGACTTGCACGGTCAGGGCCAGGCTTCCCGTCATAGTCAGGGCCATCAACAGTGCCGCAGCATACATTCTGGTCTTCATCAGCCCTTAGAACGTAACAGGTCATCCGACCACTGTCGGGGATCAGGCTGACATCCAAACGCCAGAAGCGCGCTCCACCCTGCGAACCAGCACGGACCCAGCGCGGTCGGCCGGGCACCACTCATCGCCTCTGCGGATGTCAGGACAACTCGAGTGGGGACGGCTGCCGGCAGCCGTCCCCACGCTTGGATGTCATGCCCAGACCGCTACTGACGGTGCTCAGGGTGCGGATCTTCCGACAGCCACTGTTCGTGAACCTGACTGTGGTTGAGGTTGAGGTGAACGTGTTCGTCCACGTGATCGACGGCGCTCAGCGGCAACCAGTGATGCTGCCCGGAGTCGTCCTTGGTGAGCTTGATGTAGTTCCCGTCGACGCGATCGACTTCACCGTGGTTGTGGCCATCGGCGCAGACAACGGGCATGTGCTCCTGGATCTGGCTGGACATCGTCATATGTTGACCTCCTGAGCCCATAGCGTAGGTCTCCTCACCACGGTGCCAGTGAGCCCCCATTCTGCTCAGGTTCATGAATGAACAGATTTACATATGAATAGTTCCTCAGATATACTGCTCGCATGACGTCCTCGACCCCCCGCCAGGGCACACCAGCGCCCACCCCATCCATCACGTACTTCGTCGACGGCATGGACTGCGCCAGCTGCGTGCAGAAAGTCGAACGCATGGTCGCCACGCTCCCCGGCGCCGAGGAGGTCAGCACCAGCTTCACCAAGCAGACGCTGACGCTTCACCTGGACGAGACCCGGACGCCACGGGCCACCCTGGAAAAAAACCTCAAGGCCCTCGGCTACGCGCCCTCCCTCGTCACGCCCCGCACGACGCCAGCCTCCGAAACGTCAGCCGACCACACCGGACATGACCACGACCATGGCGACCACGATCACGGGCATGACCACGCCGGTCACGTCCACGAAGTCTCCCCGCCCGGGACTCCGTGGTACCGCACCGGGCAGGGCAAACTGGTCGTCAGTTCCGGCCTGCTGCTGCTGGTCGCGTGGTTGTTCGGCTTCATCGAGCCCGCCTTTGCCACCTGGGGCTTCGTCGCCGCGACGCTCCTCGGCGTGTGGCCGCTGGCCCGCAAGGCCGTCGCCAGCGCCCGACTCGGCGATCCCTTCAGCATCAACATGCTCGTCAGCCTCGCCGCCATCGGCGCCGTCGCGATCGGGGAAGCGCCGGAAGGCGCGGTCGTCGTGTTCTTCTTCGCGGTCGGGGAGCTCCTCGAGGGCATTGCCGCCGGCCGCGCCCGGGCGGGCATCCAGGCCCTCGCCGCGCTCGCTCCGAAGACCGCACTCCTGGTCGACGGAAACAGCACGCGCGAAGTGCCGGCCGACACCCTGCAGGTCGGCCAAAGCGTCCAGGTCAACCCCGGTGGGCGCGTCCCCGCCGACGGCACCATCACCGCAGGCACGTCCAGCCTGGATGACTCCCCTGTCACCGGCGAGAGCGTTCCCGTCGTGAAGACGGTGGGCGACACCGTCTACGCCGGCAGCATCAACACCGACGGCACGCTGCGGATCCAGGTGGACAAGGCCGCGGCCGACAACACCATTGCCCGGATCATCCACATGGTCGAGGAAGCCGAGGGCAGCAAGGCGCCCACTGCACGGTTTATTGACCGCTTCAGCCGGTACTACACGCCCGGCGTGGTGGCGGTCTCTGCCCTGGTCGCCCTCGTGCCGCCCTTGC
Organism: Deinococcus metalli; assembly: GCF_014201805.1. Lineage (NCBI taxonomy): Bacteria > Thermotogati > Deinococcota > Deinococci > Deinococcales > Deinococcaceae > Deinococcus > Deinococcus metalli. The sequence continues at coordinate 85,455 of NZ_JACHFK010000013.1, forward strand.
TGCTGGGTCAAGCATGGCATCCGTGGCTCTACAAGGGCATCGCCCTGCTGCTGATCGGCTGCCCGTGCGCGCTGGTGCTGAGCGTCCCGGCGGCCATCACCAGCGCCATCAGTGCAGGCACCCGCCGCGGTCTGCTGATCAAGGGGGGCGCCGCGCTGGAGACCATCGGCAGCGTCAAGACCGTCGCCTTTGACAAGACGGGGACTTTGACGGCTGGGAAGCCTCGGGTCACGGACACGATCGGGCTCACCATGGACCGCAGTGACGTCCTGCGCCTGGCCGCGGCCGTGGAGTCGGGCAGCAGCCACCCGCTCGCGAAAGCCATCACGGACGCAGCTGCCCGGGAGCAGGTCACGGTTCCGTCCGCCACGGACGCGCAGGCGCTGCCCGGTAAGGGTGCGAGCGCCACGGTGGAGGGCCGCGCCCTGAGCGTGACCTCGCCCCGTCACGCCGCCACGCTCGCGGATCTGAGTGCCGACGCCCAGCGCCAGATTGCCGCGTTCGAGGAGCAGGGCCGGACCACCGTCGTGCTGCTGGACGGCTCGACCCCCCTGGGCCTGATGGCCATCCGCGACGAACCCCGGGAGGACGCGAAGGTCGCCCTGGCCCAGCTGCATGACCTCGGGGTCAACACCGTCATGCTCACCGGCGACAACGCCCGCACTGGGCAGGCCATTGGCCGCGACCTGGGGATGAACGTGCGCGCCGAATTGCTGCCCGAGGACAAGCTGAAGGTCATTGCACAGCTGAAAGCTGACGGGGGTGTAGCAATGGTTGGCGACGGCATCAACGACGCGCCTGCGCTGGCCCAGTCGGACGTGGGCATCGCCATGGGGGGCGGCACGGACGTGGCCCTGGAGACCGCCGACGCGGCCCTCCTGCGTGAGCGAGTGACAGGCGTGGTCGACTTGGTGCGGTTGTCACGCGCCACCATGACGAACATCAAGTGGAACATCGCCTTCGCACTGGGCCTGAAACTGATTTTCCTGATCACCACGCTGCTCGGCTACACCAACCTGTGGATGGCCATCCTGGCGGACACCGGCGCGACCGCGATCGTGACTGCGAACGCCCTGCGGCTGCTGCGCTGGAAGGGCACCACTGGGACGCCCAAGGCGTCGGCCCCGGCCCCCACTCTCGCCCAGGGCGTCTGAGCATGACCCTCGGGCCGGATGCTCTCCCCTCGCCGGTCGTCACGCTCTACACCGTGCCCGGCTGCGCGGACTGTGAGGCCATCAAGCGGCTGCTCACGCAGCAGGGCGCGCCGTTCACCGAAAAGAACGTCCGGGGTGATCCGGACGCGCTCGCTGAAATGCAGGGACGCGCGAACGTGCGGATTGCGCCGGTCACGGTCATCGGTGAGCAGGCCTTTTATGGCCCCTTCGACCGGCAACGCCCGCAGATCCTCGCGGCCCTGACGGCAGGACGCCCGGGCTCGTGAGCGCACCCCTCGGGCAGATCCTCTCGTTGACGCTGATCCCGGTGGCCGCCACCATCCTGGGCGGTGCGGCGGCGAGCGTCCGGGTGCCCAGCGACACGGTGCGCAGCCTGGTGCAGCACTTCGCGGCGGGCGTGGTGTTCGCCGCGGTGGCCGGCGAACTGCTCCCGGAGATCACCAAGGGCCACCAGCCGGTGGGCGTGGTGATCGGGTTCGCGCTCGGGGTCGCCGTGATGCTGATCATCCGGCACTTCGCCGAGCGCCTGGAAGGCGCCACGCCCGAGACCACAGGCCGGCCGTCGAGCAACGTCGGCCTCATCACCGTGGTCGGCATCGACGTGCTGATCGACGGCCTGCTGATCGGTGTGGGTTTTGCCGCCGGTGAGCGCGTGGGGACCCTGCTGGTGATTGCCCTGACGCTGGAACTGCTGTTCCTCGGCGTATCGGTGGCGTCCAGTCTCGGGCAGTCGGGGGTCAGCCGTGGCCGCACCATCGGGACCGTGGCCGGCCTGAGCGTGCTCGTCATTCTGGGCGCGGCGCTCGGAGGAACCTTGCTGCGTGGTCTGTCCGGTCTGGCCCTGGAGATCACGCTGTCCTTCGGCGCGGCGGCGCTGCTGTTCCTCGTGACCGAGGAACTCCTGACCGAGGCGCATGAAGTCAAGGAGACACCGCTCATCACAGCGGCGTTCTTCGCAGGCTTCGTGGCCCTGTACCTGCTGGAGCTGGCGACGTGAGGGGGCCACACCGCAATGCCGCGCTGCTGGTGCCGGCCAACGGCGTGATCGATCTCGCCGCTGCCGTGATGGCCGGCCGGCACCAGCACCTTGCCCTCGTCCCGCTGTACGGCGTCCTGGGCGTGTGCATGCTGGTGGCCCACGTCCGGCGGTGGCGCTGGATACCGGGTGCGTGGGACGTCGTGGGCCTCGGTGTCGGTCTCGGGCTCGCGCTCGGCTTCCTCGTGACGGAATGGCTGGCGGCCCAGTGACGCGGCACACCCCTGGGCACGGCGCCCCACCACAGGGCGGCCTGTCCCCGGTCATCACGGCGGAGTTGACATGACGGGTGACCCCTCCATTCCCGACCGCCGGGAGACGAAGACCGGCCTGATGCGCAGCCTGGGCCCGGGCCTGATCACGGGCGCCTCGGACGATGATCCCAGCGGCATCGCCACGTACTCGCAGGTGGGCGCACAGTTCGGCTACGGCCTGCTGTGGTCGATGCTGTTCACCTACCCCCTGATGGCCACCATTCAGGAGATCAGTGCGCGCCTCGGCCGGGTGACCGGGCACGGCGTCGCGGGCAATGTGCGCCGGCACTACCCGGCCGGGTGGATGTGGAGCATGACGGCCCTGCTGCTCGTCGCCAACGTGATCAACCTGGGCGCAGATATCGGCGCCATGGGGGAAGCGGTGCGGCTCCTGGTGGGCGGACCCGCGCTGCTGTACTCGGCCGTGCTGGCGGGCGCATCCGTCCTGCTGCAGGTCTACGTGCCGTACTCCCGCTACACCCGGATTCTCAAATGGCTCACCGTGTCGTTGTTCGCGTATGTGGCGACGGTGTTCGTGGTGCGGGTGCCCTGGGGCGAGGCGCTCAGGGCCACGGTCTGGCCGCACCTCACGTGGCAGGCGTCCTCGGTCCAGGCACTGGTGGCGGTGCTCGGCACCACCATCAGTCCCTACCTGTTCTTCTGGCAGGCGTCGGAGGAGGTCTCCGAGATGGACACCCACGAGCTTGAGCGTCCGCTGCGCGTGGCGCCGGAGCAGGCGCCGCGGCAGTTCCGGCGGATTCGCGTGGACACCTTCGTCGGTATGGCCTTTTCGAATCTGGTGGCGTACTTCATCATTCTGACGACGGCCGCCGTCCTCAACGCGCGCGGGCAGACGTCCATCCAGACGGCGGCGCAGGCGGCAGAAGCCCTGCGGCCTGTGGCGGGGCCATTTGCGTTCGTGCTCTTCGCGGCCGGCATCATCGGCACCGGCCTGCTGGCCCTGCCGGTGCTGGCCGGCTCGGCGGGTTACGCGCTGGGCGAAGCGCTGCGGTGGCCGGTGGGCCTCGAGCGCAAGCCGTACCAGGCGCGGGGCTTTTACGGCATCATCGCCATGGCCACCCTGCTCGGGCTGACGCTCAACCTGCTGCATGTCGACCCCATCCGGGCGCTGTATTACGCCGCCATTCTCAATGGCGTCAGCGCGGCCCCCGTGATGATCCTGATCATGCTGATGACCTCGAACCGCCGGGTGATGGGCGACTTCACCGTGCGGGGCTGGCTGCGGGTCCTGGGCTGGCTGGGTGCCGGCGTGATGCTTGTGGCGGCCGTGGCCCTGTTCGTGGTTCGGGGCGCGTGACCCCTGGTGGACGTCACCGTCCCGAATGGCGCGGCAGGATCACCCGCGGTTGAGCAGCCCCAGTCGAGGCCGGCGCGTTCAGGGGTGGCCTGTCCCTCGGCAGATGGGCCCCCACCTGTCCAGTGCGGGATGAGGATCACGCCGTGGCGCACGGGCCCTGGGACCGCATTCTGGAGTGCTGCGCTCGTCGCGCGTGTGCGCTCCTGGTGGTCCGTCCGCGGTCGCGGCGCCCGGACGCGGATCGGCCCGGGGCGGCGCGCGCTGGGCTGCCTGCACAGCCCGCTGCGGTGGGTGCTGGCTGGGATCGGCCTGGCCTTCACCTTCCCGCCCTCGCCGCTCGGGTGGCTCGCTCCCGTGTGGCTGGCCCTCCTCTTCCGCGCAGCTGCCACCGCGACGCCGCGTCAGGCCATGCGGCTCACCTGGCTCTTCGCGGTGGGCCTGTTCGGTGCCTTGCTGAGCTGGCTGCCCCTCAGCCTCGCGGGCACGGTCGGCCCGGCCATCGTGGCGTTGTATCCGCTGCTGGTGGGCCTTCTGGCTGCCATGTGGGCCCTCACGGCGTGGCTCACGCGCCGCCTGGCAGGCCGCCTGTCACTGGGGGCCTTTCCCATGGCGTGGGCGGCGCTGGAGGTGGCGCGGTCCTGGGGGCCCTTCGGGTTCACCTGGGGCAGCCTGGGGTACACCCTGGCGCAGACCCCGCTGGTGCAGGTGGCCGAACTGGGCGGCATCAGCCTGCTGGGGCTGCTGGTGGGGATAGCGGCCAGCGCCCTGGCATCGCGGAACAGGTGGATGTGCGGCGCGGCCCTGCTGCTCTGGGGCGCGGCACTGGTCTTCGGCGTGACCCGGCCCGGCAGTCCCGCGGGAACCCAGACGGCCCTGCTCGTCCAGGGCAACGTCGACCCGCGCGAGAAGCTCGCTGGGCAGGCGGATGCCGACTGGCAGCGGTACCTCCGCCTGACCTGGCGTGGCCTGCAGCGTGGAGCCGCCGACCTCGTGCTGTGGCCGGAGACTGCCGTGACCTGGGCGACGCGACCGGCGGCGCTGGCCCAGGTGCCGGTGCCGGTCTTACTGGGCGCCGCAGTCACTCAGGCAGGCCAGCCGTTCAACAGCGCCCTGCTCAGCCTGCGAGGTGTGGTCGCCGGCCGGTACGACAAGATCAGGTTGGTGCCCTTCGGCGAGTTCTTCCCGGGGCGCCGGGCGCTGAACCGGGTGTACCAGCAGGTCTTCAGCGCGCTGGGTCTTCCAGACCTGCAGGGCCTGACGCCTGGCCGCGCGGCGCTGACGGTGGGTACAGGGGCGCTCCGGGTGGGCGTGCTCATCTGCTACGAGTCGACGTTCCCAGCCCTCGCCCGGGCCCTGGTGCGTGACGGCGCGAATGTGCTGGTGACACCCTCCAATGACGCATGGTTCGGGGCCTCGCAGGGCGCGGAACAGCACTTCCAGATGGGGCGGGTGCGGGCCATCGAGACCCGCCGCTGGTGGCTCCGGGTGGGCAACGACGGCATCAGCGCCGCGGTGAGTCCATCCGGCGCCGTCACCGTGCGCGCGGCACGCTTTACGGCGCAGGCAGTGCCGGTGACCTTCACCCTGCAGTCCGGCCAGACCCTGGCCGTGCGGTGGGGCGACGCAGTGCCTGCCGGCGTTGCCCTCGGATGGCTGCTGGGCACGGTCGTCCTGCGGCGCCGACCGGGAGGTGAGGGTGGGCCGTCCGCCGGTGAGGGAATCGAGTGACGTCGGGTGGGACCGCCGCGGCACACCATGCTGCGGCGGCAGGGGCGTTCTCGCCTGGAGCTGGACATCTTGACCGGGTTCAGGCCGCGGATGGCCGCAGCGCGCGCCGGTTGTCCACGCTCCTGCCTGGCTGCAGATGCCCGGTCTCCACCTGCGGTTCGCCGACCGCCGCAACGCCTCGGCGCTGGAGTCATCCGACACGGCGTTTCCTGTTCTGACGGTGGGGGTGCTGAGGCCTTCGCCACCGACCATCCCGGGCGCAGATCGCCCCCACCGCTGGAGGTTCCCATGAAATCCGTTCTGCTTGTCCTGACCGCGCTGCTGTCATCGACTGCTCTGGCCCACACGGAGGTGACGGCCATCACCCCCAGGCGCAGTGCAGTCGTGATCGCCCCCAAGGTGGTGACGCTGACCATCAGTGAGCCCGTGAACCTGCGCTTCTGCACCGTCCGCGTGATGGCCATTCCGGTGGGCAAGACGGCCGCGCAGGCGTCCGCACTGGCCCTCGCCGCGAAGAATGGAGCGCCCCAACTGGCCAGCGTGACCCAGGCCGCGTCGGGGCTGTCCACCGTGGTCTGTGTTCCCCTGAGGCCGGCGTTGACGGCCGGTGCGTACGTGATCGCGTGGAAACTCCTGTCCGATGACGGGCACCCGGTGACGGGCTTCAGTACCTTCCGCGTGAAGTGAGACCGTGGCCGCTGCCCTCACCGCCCTGAGCTACCTGGGCCTGGCGCTGCTGCTGGGCAGTGTGCTGGCCCGCCGCTGGCTCACGCCCGGCCATCCTGGGTGGTGGCCGGGCGCGGTGGGGTGCGCGCTGCTCCTGCTCGCCTGGGCCGGGCAGGTGGCCCTCACGCTGAGCGTCCTGGGCCTGACGGGTCCTGCGGACATGATCGCGTACGCCACGGGAACAGCGACCGGCCGCGCGATGCTGACTGGCCTGCTCGGCGCTCTCGCGGCGCTCGTGGCGGAGGTGGCCGCGTGGCCCACGCTGCTGAGCGTGGTTGCAGTGGGCGTGAGCCTCTGGGGCGCGGCGGGGATCGGGCACGGGGACGGCCACGGTGTCTGGGTTCGGCTGCTGCACGCCCTGCATGCCGGCGCCATGGGCGTGTGGGTGGGCGGCGTGCTCGCGTTGGTGGGGACGGCCCGGCCCCTCGTTCCAGCCCTCGCGTGGCGTTTTACCCCGGCGGCGGTGGGGAGCGTGCTCGTGCTGGCCGGTACTGGGCTGCTGATGGCGTCGCAGCAGCTGCCCCGCCTGAGCGCGTGGGCGGAGAGCCGGTACGGCCAGACCCTGCTGGTGAAGCTGACGTTGGCCCTGCTGGCGCTGGTGGCGTCCCTGCTGGTCCGGCGCGCGTTCGCCCGTCGGCGAGGGGTGCGGTTCCAGCTGGTTCGCGAGGCCCTGCTCCTGATGGGCGTGTTGGGCGTCACGGGCGTGCTCAGCACCCAGGCGCCTCCTGGCGGCCATGGGAGACAGGCGGGCGCGGCCGGAGTGGTGGGCGCTGGGCACGATGACGCGGCCCTCACCCTGAGCGGTGTGCCCCTGTGCACTGATCCCCAGAGCGTACGCCTCACGTTCGACGGCGTGGACGCGGGGCGGGCGAACCGGGCACGGCGCGCGCTTCAGCCTTTCCTGGCGCAGCTGATGCAGGGAACACTGCCGCGTTCGGGCGTGACTGTGGACCGGCGGGCGGCATGTGCGTCTCCCGCCGGCCGCACGCGGCTGAGCGTGGACGTCCGGTACCTCGATCCGCAGCGCTACGTGGGATTCGGGGGCGCCGCGTACACCCTCACGGTTCGCCTGCAGGTGCTGCCCCCCACACCGGGTGAGAGCACGCGGGCGTTTCTGGCGGACTGGACGGGAATTCACTCCGAGGAGCGTGTCGGCGTTCCGTTCGAGGCCGCGCTGCTCACGCACAGCCGCGAGGCCGTCCAGACCCTGATCCGCACGTGGCGGCGCGACAATGGTCAGGACAGCGCCCCATGACGTCGCTGGCCTGCAGCGCGCTGCGTGTCGATGCGGGGCGGCACCAGGCCAAGGGCAGCTGCGGAGGGAGCCGGTGGCGCCCGCACCGTTCACGTTCGGCGTTCCGGGGCGATGCGCCGGATCGACGATCGGCGTGCCAGGGCGTGGCTGACTCGGTGGGTGGGCCAGTGGCCTTCGGGTCGCCGCGCCGCGAGCGTTTGCAGGGCACAGCCACCGGCAGCCTGTCACCCACGCTGACGCTCTCAGCCACAGGGCTGCGGCGTGACTGAGGCAGATCCCGGATGGCGGCTCGGCCAGGCGCTGATCCTGACCGGGACGTTCCTGCTCGTCGAGGTCATCGCCGGCATGCTGTCCGGCAGTCTCGCCCTGCTCGCCGACGCCGGTCATGTGCTGACGGACGGTGTGGTGTTGATGCTGGCGCTCCAGGCTGGAGGCCCTGAAGTGCGTGATCGCCGGCGTACGCCCGGCCACCAGCGCGCCGTAATTCTGGGGGCAGCTGTGATCGCGGGCGTGCTGTCCACCGCTGCCCTGGGTGTGGTGGCGGAGGCGTACTGGCGGCTGCAGTCACCCGTGCCCGTGCAGACCACGGTCATGCTCGCCCTGGCAGTGCTTGGCCTGGGCATCAACGTGATCAGCGCGCGCCTGGCAGCCACGGGACGCGAGGGGAACCCGGCCACGCATGCCGCGTACCTGGAGCTCCGGGGTGACGTGCTGGGGCCTGTGGCGGTGATCGGCGGCGCGCTCCTGATTCGCTTTACCGGTGAGCTCTGGCTCGACCCGCTCCTGGGGGCGCTGGTGGGGATCTGGGTGGTGCCGCGCGTCTGGGCGCTTCTGGCCGCGAGCATGACTGGCGCAGTGAATGCCGCGTTTCAACAGGTGGATCTGAATGCCTTTCGTCGCGAGCTGGCCGCGCTGCCTGGCGTCACCGAAGTGCAGGCGCTGCATGTGTGGAGCGCCACCCGCGGCGTTCACAGCGTGACTGTGCATCTGGTGGGTGCGGAGGTGAATCGCGACCTGGTTGTGAAGGTGCACGAGATCGCAGCGGTTCACGGCATGCCGTACGTCATCATGCGGATCGAGCCTGCTGGACTGCACGCTGGGGACGGTGACGGGTTGGCGCGGCAGTGACGTCACGAGTGGCCGTTTTGGCGTGCCTGAGGACGACCGGATACCCCGTCCGGTTGGGCAGTGAGAGGTGCTTCTCAGGGCGCGCGGATGCCCTGCCGTTGATGACAGGAGCGGTGGACTCGGCGCCGACCCGCCGTCTGGGGTTGGTGACCGTTGACGGCAGCAGGTGGGCTTTCTGGCTGGGATTCGGACGGCCATGGGCGGACGGTGCCGCGTCCCTCATACGCCGTGCACGGGCGCATTACACTGGCCAGATGATAAGCGCTTCTCAAGACGCCCTTTGCGAGGAGGCGTGTGTTCACCCGGAGGCGGTGCGACGCGCCCGGGAGGCCCTGCCGGACGCCGAGTGCGTCGACCATGCCAGCGCCTTCCTGAAACTGGTTGCTGATCCCACGCGGTTGAAGATCCTCAGTGCGCTGAATACGGGGGAGTTGTGCGTGTGCGATCTGTCGTTGGTCGTCGGCATCAGCGAGAGCGCCATGAGCCACCAACTCCGGTTGCTGCGGACTGGCCGCGTGGTGACGTTCCGCAAGGAGGGCCGGGTGGCGTATTACAGCCTGCTCGATCACCACGTCACGACATTGATCGGCAGCGCCCTCGAGCACGCCCGGGAGTCATGACGCGGCGTGATGGAGATGTCGAGAATCGGGGCTGATCTAGGTATCGTTCGTGGTGGGGAGATGACGTTCACGCGACGCAGACCTCCTCAGAGCCCTGGACACAGGACTGGCCAGCGCCACTCACGCTGCTGAATTCACGCCGTGCAGGGCGCGCCACACCAGGGACAGCGCGAACCCCCACATGAGCAGCCCGACGAGGGCGTCGAGCCCACGCCATGCCGCCGGTGAGCGGAAGAGCGGGGCGAGGCGGCTTCCGCCAAACGTGAGCCGGGCGTACCAGGCGCATGAAGCGGTCACGGCCCCCCGGGCGAACAGGACTCGCCCTTCGGCGCCCAGTGGAGCGGACAGGGCACCGAACAGCACCACACTGTCGATATACGGATGGGGATTGAGGAAGGTCAGGGCCAGCGCTGTCGCGGCCACACGGGGCGCATACCGGGCTGTGGGTCTGGCGCTGTCGAGGTGAGGATGGTCATGACGCCATGCGGCGCGCAGGGCTTTGAAGCCGTGCCAGAACAGGAACGCGGCGCCGCCCCACGCAGCGAGTGAGGCCAGTGCGGGGACGCGCAGCAGCAGGGCCCCCACGCCAGTGGCGCCCAGCAGGATGAAGGTGGCATCGGCGAGTATCCCTGTGGCGCCGGCCACGACCGGGTGGTGCCTCTGGATGGCCTGGCGCAGCACGAAGGTGTTCAGTGCGCTGACGCCCATCACGTGGGCCGCACTCACACCGAAGCCCTGCGTGAGGGCCGCGACCTGAAGGTCAGGCATCGGCGTCACGCCTGCAGGAGTGAGGATTCACTGTTGTATGCCGGAGCATACCAGTTGCGCGCTGGAGGTCGGGGCCTGGGGTGATATGAGAGAGCGCCTGACGCATGCGTCAGCCCGAGAACGGGCACACAGGCAAGCTGTCGAGCTCGAGGTTGCATCCCTCAGCCCTGAGCGGCTCTCCCTTGATCTCCATGGCCGCGTCTGTGCTTTGGATCATCACCCGAATTCGGCGTACAACGCGGATCACAGGGTCCGAGTGGGGCTCAGCAGCATCGCTACTGGGCAGGTCGTGAACATCACGGCGTGTGCGTCAACCTTGACGGTGGCTGTGGTGAGTGCAGTGATATCGAAGCGACTATTCACGGAGGGACGTCCGACGACCTGCCGGGAGCATACATGCGGTCACGCCGACGCGGATGGAGCGTCGTTGTGAAACTGAGGGCGCTACCGGCTGCCTGGAACGGTGGTCAGGCAGATCACGGTGCCTGTGCCTACGGACGTGGCAGCACGTGGGTCAGTAGAGAAAACGTCGCTGTGGTCGCTGTCGTTTTCTGAATGATCGCAGTGACACGGCTAACCCGAGGATCAGGACGCCTCATCGTCAGCAGGCCTGGCGGGCACGGCCTGGCTGCGGTCGAAGAGGCCACAGATGCCGCTCTTGTTGCCGTGGTGGTAGTCAAGAATGGCGTCGGGCTCCCTCGTGCCGGGGCACAGGCCGAGCACGCGGAGTTCCTCGGTGGTGGCCAGGGTCGACGGGTACGTCTGGTGGTACCGGGGTTTGGGCGGGCGTTTGCTGCGGTGCGTCATGGGGCGCCGTCCTGGTGAGGCATACACGTGAAAATCACTGGTCCTATCATGCGCGCCTCTGAACGCTGGGTGATGGGATGGCGAAGCCGTCGAGCTGCCGCGACGCCCTATGCACGGGCGATGCCGCTCAGATGCAGAGCTCCTGACAAGACAACACCCCGCATTAAGCGGGGCTGCGGTTAAGGGCGGATCGGGCGCTTCGTTATGCCTTCTTGCGAGCGACGGTCTTTTTGGCAGGTGCCTTCTTAGCGAGAGCAGCTCCACGTTTGGCAGGCGCGGCGCCCTTCCGCGAGTTCCCCAGCGTCTGCCCTTTGGTGTAGCTCGCCTGCATCTTCTCCCGAGTGCTTGCAGCCAACGCTTTGAAGTCCACCAGGCCCGCCTCGATGTTCTCGTACGTAGGCTTGATCGTGCCGCCCCGGCGCGCCGGCGTCAGCTGGGTGTTCATGTCCGCGAACCACTCGTCGAATGCGGGCGTGGCTTCGAAGACCATGTCCCGGACATCACGGGAGTACGTGTCGTCTTGACCGCGCCGGGTGAAGGCTTTGGGCAGCGTGAAGCGCTGGGGCAGATCTGCGGCGTCGAAGGTGCCGTCCCGGACGGCGGCGCGGAATTCCTTGACGAAGGCGTCGCTGCGTTGCGCGTTGGCGAGTTTCCTGACCTGTTCACTGAGTGTGGTGTACGCCATAATTGGTAGCATACGGCACGGGAACCAAGGATCAACAGGGGTTGCTTTTAAAACTTAGGCGGTTCATTCAATGCGACGATTCATTCCAGCGAACTGCTGTGCCGTTGGATGATGTGCGGCCAAGATCCATGTGTTCTCAACCGACACGCGCAGGACCACGCGCAGCCACGATGGCGAAGGCCAGGGACACGGACGCTTCAGGAGATTCGGGTGGAGTCCATGCGTCGTGAACATGCGTTTCGGTCAACCCTCCGTACTGGACGCCCGGACGGTGGCTTAGAGCCAAGGCTCAAAACTTAAAACTTCTGGTAAGTTGTCGGCCTTCGCTCATGACCGGCGTTTAGCAAGCTCCGTCAACCGCTCAGGTCGCTTTGGCCCGTTCAATTCCGTCAACAGTTCTTGAGGGAAGTAGCTGAACGGCTCACCCCACCATTGCATCATCTTGGTGTTCCAGATTCGCCAGCCGACTCTAGGAATGGCTTTCGCGACGTACCTTGATCTACCCTTCGCCACAGTGCCACGATACTCCCAGCTCAAACACGTAATTTACTTGGATGGTTGCTCAACTCGTTCCCGACACACTGTGGGCCGTCGTTCAGCCAATCCTGCCCGAGAATGCTCCGAGCCCACGGGGCGGACGACCGAAACTTGAGGACCGGGCCGTCCTCGCTGGAATTATCTTCGTGCTTCGCTGTGGGCTTCCGTGGCGCGCTCTGCCCCAACAACTTGGTTTCGGGAGTGGTTTGACCTGTTGGCGGCGATTGAGGGACTGGCAACAAGCAGGTGTCTGGCAGAAACTACACCAAGCACTACTGCAAGCGTTGCAGGACGCAGAATTGCTGGACTGGTCACGAGCTTCGGTTGACTCTACGAGTGTCCCTGCTCCAAAAGGGGGGCTCACACAGGGCCAAACCCGACGGATCGAGGAAAATGTGGCAGCAAACTTCACTTGATCGTCGATAACAACAGGGTTCCAATCGCGCTATCCCTCTCCGGTGCAAACGTGCACGACTCAAAGAAGCTTGTAGACGTGCTGAACGCGCTGCCGAAAGTACACGACAAGCGGTTCCACCTGCTCCGCACGCGCCCAGCCAAACTGCATGCCGACAAAGGATACGACTACCCGAGATGCCGAACTGCGGTAAAGCTGCGTGGCATCACCCCACGAATTGCACGCCGCCAAGTGGAGGAGAAATCCCGGTTGGGGCGGAACCGCTGGAAAGTTGAGCGTACATTTTCGTGGCTACTGAACTACAAAAAGCTCGCGGTGAGATACGGCCGTCGAAGCGACCTCTTCCTCGCTCTCGGGCTGTTGGCATCGTCGCTTGTTTGCTTCCGACGACTGCACTTCAACTTTTAGCAGGAAGGAGCACAGCGGACCGACCCAAATGAGGCGGCTTCAAGAAAGCAGGTGCCCGAGTACGCTGAATACTGTGACCCAGGCATTCTCTGCTTCACCCGTTAATCGCGCCAATCGCATTCGTGGTTGCTTGATTGGCGGTGCCATCGGTGATGCGTGGGGCAGCACCTTCGAAAATCGCACCGCCCCTCCGGAAGTTGAGCTGCCGTGGGCGTTTACCGACGACACGCAGTTCACGCTCGCCACCTGTGAAGCCATCCTTGCAGCTGAGGCGGTCAGGCCTGATGGTCTCGCTCAGGCTTTCGTTCGTTGGTACCAGGCGCGTCAATTTACGGGCGTTGGGTCGAGCACGTTGAAGGCGCTGAGGGACTTGGAGGCAGGGGCGCACTGGGCGCTCAGTGGTGCCCGGGGTGAACGGGCAGCGGGAAATGGAGCGGCGATACGTATTGCACCCCTCGCCTTTCTCCTTGATCCGAATGACCTCAAAGAACGGCAGGTCATCCGAGACGTCTGCCGCATCATGCATCACCACGAGGAAGCCTATGTTGGTGCGCTCGCCGTTATCTACGCGATTCAGGCTGTTGTAACCCGACCTCTCGGGTGGGATGTGTTGGGCATTGGCGAGAAGTTACCTGATAGCCGCGTACGCGATCAGCTTCGTTCGCTTACGACTCAACAGGACATGAGTATCGAGCAGGCCGCTGAGCGTTTCGGCAGTTCGGGTTTCGTGGGAGAGTCCGTACCGCTTGCGGTATTTGCTGCCGCACAAGAGGCTCGACTTGGCTTTCAGGGGGTAATGGAAGCCATTATGCGTGCAGGAGGAGACACCGATACGGTGGGGTCGATGGCGGGACAGCTGATGGGCGCAGCAATAGGCTCGTCGGCTCTACCGGAGGCTCTTGTGTCTCGTTTGCCGCATTGGGAGATGTTGTCCGTCGCTGATCGCTTCGCATCCTGGGCGGCCAGCCTCAGCAGGTTTTGAGCTTTACCTCTTAGGAGCGGTCACCTGCTGTCGCGCTGAACGTCCAGCCACTGTCGTTACTGCAGCAGGAGCCAGCGCGCACGGGTGCCGTCGGGGGCGGCCACGTCGTCACGTTCGAAGCCGAGGGCGCTGAAAAAGCCATCACTGTCTGGTGTTGAGGCCAGCGACAGTGTCGTGATGCCGAGGTACGGTGCTCTCGCCCGCGCCACACTGATCACAACGTCTATCACTTGCCGGCCGACGCCCTGCCGCTGGTGGCCTCGGTGCACGGCGATGACTGGAATGATGAGGGTGGGCACGCTGGTCTGACCGTCGACCTGATCCAAGATCGACGGGTCGGCCCGCTGGTGTCCGGCGTGGAGGGTAAGCCCGGCCAGACGGGTGTCGCCGCGTGTCAGTCCGTACAGCGCTACCAGACCCTGCTGGCCGTCAGCGATTGCTTCCAGGATCCTCGTGTTGATCTGCGCGTCGCCACTGTCGAAGGCGCCCCACTGAACAGGGTCGGGGGCGATGAGGGAGACCTGGCCGGCAGGCACAGGAATCCCGGCCTGGAGGCGCTCGGTGGTCAGGGGGCCTAGGGGACGGGTGAAGGCTTCAGCACGGGCCAGCACGCGCACTCGGCGTGCTTCGTCATCGGGAGAGCGTTGCTGCGGGGTGGTGATCGCTCCGAACTGCTGTCGGGAGCGGACGATCGTCACCATAACCTCCTGAAGCAGGTCATCGACGAACGCCTAGTGTGCTGCGCGGCTGCATTCGGGCGTCCTGAACCGGCCGGAGTCTTTCCGTGTGCATGGGGACGGGTCAATGTTCAGGGCTGCTCTCCATCCGGGCGTCACGTGCGGTACTCAAGGTCTGCATGACCTCTAAGGGGGATCGTGGGCCTACGCGGCAGGGGAGCTCCTCGGCCTGGCCTTCCTGATCCAGGGTGTAGCTCCGGAACTCAAGCACCCCTTCGTTCCAGCTGGGGATGAGGAGGATGCTGCGGTCGTCGAGGACACCGAGCGTGTGCCCCTGCCGGACGAGGCGGTGGTCGTGTTTCGCCGCGGCGCTCTGGCTGTCTGGATGGATGATCCAGTTGCCGATCCAGTCCACCCGGCCTGGCCACAGGGTGGCCAGCGCCTCGCTCCAGCCGACCGTGAAGCGTGGGTCGATCTGGAGGACGTCGCGGGGCGTGTCCGGGTACCACGTGGGCGCGCCCGCGGTGCTGGCGAGGAGGACGTGCAGGGTGTGCTGCTCCTGGTAGCCGAACAGCAGGCCGCCGCGGATGCGGGTGGGGGACAGGAGCTGCTGGTGCAGGGTGTGCGTGACCGCCTGAAGGAGCACGACGTCCTGCAGCGCTTCACCGGGAGAGGGGAGGACCGGTGCGCCAGGTGGTACCCAGAACTGCCGCTGCTGCGCTTTCATGCGTCAGTTTAGGAAGTCAGCAGAAAAATTGCTAGGTATAGAGTGTAGATTCTGGAGAGACGCTCGCGCAGGCTGGCCGGATGGCTTCTGCCGCCCGACTCCGGTTTGCTGCGCACGTCCGCCAGCTCCGCAAGGCGGCCAGCTGGTCGCAGGAGGAATTGGGCGAGCACGCCGGCATCCACCGGACGTACATCGGAGCGATGGAGCGCGGCGAGGCGAACGTGACGCTTGACCACCTGCAGAGGATCGCGGACGCCCTGAAGGTCGATGTGGCGGAACTGCTCCGGGCAGGTGAGTAGGTTCTTGTAGCGCACGACGGGTCGTTGATCCAGACGGCCTGTGGCGCGCGGGCCCGCGCCTGTGACGCCAATGTGTGGGATGTGGCCGCCGGGCTAGGCCCTGTGATCGACCAGGCACGCGATCTCTGCGGGTTGCCCTTCGAGCCAGAGATATGCCCGGCCGGTGAGGAGTCCCTCCTGGAGGCCAATGACGAGCAGGGGATACTTCTCGTCGATCAATCCCAGGTGACCACCGAGCGTGACCCAGGCGAGCTCGACCTGGCGGTCGGGCAGACGGCCATCCGGCGCGGTGAGCCATTGGCCGGCCCAGTCGACGTCTTCGCTGAGCACGGTGGATACGCCCTGAGTGACGCCCATCAGGAACGGAAGCGAGGGCGTGAGGGGATCAGTGGTGGCGCTTGGTGGTGCCTGACAGGCGGCGAGCGTGACGACGAGGGTGGTGGTCTGACGGATACCGAAGAGCGCACCCCCGGTCCAGCGCCCGCGTATGTCCACTGCCTGAAAGAGGTGTTTCCGGGCCAGCGGCTCGAGGGCTACCGACTTGAGCGCGAGGAACTGGCCGTCCTGCGAGCGGTGGGTATTGGGGAGGCCGAGGTAACGCTGGGTGGCGCGGTGCATGCGTAATTATAGGCATATATGTCTTAGACAGATGTGTCTAAGACATATATGGCGTGGCCGCTGTCTGCGACCTGACCCATCATGAGCGCGATGTCCAGTCCAACGCCTGCCATCCGTCAACGTCTGGCGGACAATATGCGGCGTCTGCGCCAGCAGCGGGAATGGTCACAGGAAGAACTCGCTGCATATTCCGGGATCCATCACACCCAGATCAGCCGGATCGAGCGCATGCAGAACAGCGTCGGTATCGACATGATCGAGAAACTGGCCATGGCCTTCGGCGTAAGCGTTGGCGAACTACTGGACTGAGCTGTTCAATACGTAACGGAGGGCGCACGGACTACGGCAACTGGCCGGGCCCGCTGTTCGAAACTCAGGGCAACAGGGCCGTGACGGGCACGCCGAGCGCTTCCGCGAGCCGGTACACCGTGGAGATCCGCAGGTCCTTCTTGCCGTTTTCGATCATACCGATGTAGGCGCGGTGGATGCCGGCGTTGTGGGCGAAGGTGTCCTGGTTCCAGCCACGGCGGATCCGGGCCTCGCGCACGCGGCGGCCGATCTCCTCAAGCCGGGCCTGTGCGGGATCGGACGCCATCCACGCAGCTTCGCAGTCAGAGTATGAAAAAACGACTACTTATTGATAGTCTTTCTATAAGTAGCAACGTCGACTTCATGCCGCACAAGGAGCTTCATGGCACTGCTGCCTCCACGCCTGACCCACCGGTTCCACCTCGCGAAAAGCAAAGACGCCCCCAGCATGCGTGCGCTCTTCGACCGCCTGCTCGACCGTGGCGGTGAGCAGTTCGACGCTATGCAGCCCTTCGGTGTGATCACACCTCTTGGATTTCAACCTGCATACGACGTCTGGCTCTCCAGACACAAAGGTGAAGTCGTGGCGGCCGGGTGGTACCACCTCCTCAACGACGGCCGGGTGCGCGTCGTGGCCCTGAGTGCTTCGGAGCACGACACGCTGACCGACACCCTGCTCGCGCACTTGGAGGCCGGGCTGCAGGTGATCGCGTATGACGGCCGATTCAAGATCACGGAACTGACGGCGTGGCTCCCGGAGGGCGAGCCGCAGACCCGCCTGGAGCAGACCTATCTCCGCCGCGGGTGGACGTTCGTCGAGCGGCCGTGGACTGCGGGGTTACACCGGGCGACGCTGCGGCGGGACGCACTCCTCACCGTGATCACGCAGGCCCGCGCTGCCGGCATTGACCTCCACTCGATGACCGACGAGGTCACCAATGTCATGGGAACCCTGACCGCGCAACTTGGACCGCTGCATCCCATGTATTCCGCCGAGTCACTGTGGCAGGCATCCGAGCAGGGCCGCGTGGTGGCCGTGAGTGGCATACAGTACATCCCACGGTTCGGGCAGGTGGTCTCCATGGAGCCCGCGTGGTTACGCGAAAGCGCTCAACCGAATGTGATCACGCGGGCGCTGCTGGCCGCCGTCCTGCTGGAAGGAAAAGTGCTTCCAGACCGGCTGGTCGGGACGGGCAGTCGTGCAGCGCTCAACGACTGGTTCGAAGGCACCATCGAAGTGCAGGTCAGGGATGGATACACCCTGACGATTGATCCAGCACGGGAGCCCCTGCCGTGGGAGCTCGGGTTGGGCTTTAACCCTGACCGGGTGTGGCTTGGCCTCCCGGGGTGATCCACGACCGCCACTCTCCGTAGTGCCGGAGGGAAGACTCCAGCGCGCGTGCCCTGCTTGGCACCTTCAGGGCATCCGGCGGGAGGTGGTCGTAGAGGTCCCAGCCTGGCGTCCAGCAGCCCTCACCGATCACCGCTGACGCATGGATGGTGCCGTCCACCAGGCCCTGCATGTCCGTGACGCTGATCTCGACGCCCCGGAAGAACAGGCCGCCTCTGAGCCGTGCGTCGAGGTGCTGGAGCAGCAGCATGACGGAGAGGAGTTCGCCTCTGGACTTACCGTAGTTCCACGGCAGGGGCTCCCAGAGCTGGTAGGACGCCACCTCATAGGAGCCGAGGGCCCGGCGGAGCTTCAGGACGACCGCGATCATCACCCGGGCGTCGTCGGTCGGCCACCAGGACTTGAGGCGGTCCAGGTCGATGCCACGAGCCTTGAGCACATGCACTTCCTTGAGTGTGCCGGCGGCCACGCCACTCATCACGGCTGACCACAGCAGTTGTGGCGCGTTGTGGTACGGATGAGGGGCGGGCACGGGTCTGTCCTCACGGCCAAGGAGGTAGAGCGGATCGACGTCCAGCCACGTGCCGAGAGTTTGAGCCTGGGCGGTCGTCAACGGCCCGGCAAGCGGAAGTGGGCACCCGCAATCCAGCAGCAGCCGTGCGGCGTCCATCTCATGCAGGCTGTGCGCCCGCAGGAGGGACTCCAGCCGCTCTGCGTGAGAACTCAGGGTGTCTCACCTGGGAAGGGCAGACCCAGGGCCTTGGCGATGCCCTTCAGCGCCGTGATGAACGTGGCGGAGGACGTACCCAGCTTGCTGAGGGTCTCCACTGCACGCTGCGCGCGAACAAGGCGGCCTTCCTGCACGCCTTTCTCCAGGCTCTGGAGCGTGTCGTGGGCCTCGTCCTGGTCGTCTTCCGGGAGGGTGGCGATCTGAGCCCGGAGGCCGGTCAGCAGGGCGGTGAGTTCCTCGGCCGCGATGCCACCGCGGTGCTGGACAGTCATGTGGGCATCTGGACCTGTCTGGGTAGCGACTACGCCGACCGGAGCATGGAAGTTCTGGGTGAGCGTGTTGGGCGCAGCCGGACGCCGGCGTGCTTCGGTAGAGCGCATGCCCTCAGAGGTGATGCTGACCAGGAATTCGCCCTCGCCCCGGTCGGCATGCACCGCGAGGTGGGACAGCGCGGCGAGGCGGCGGCAGGCGGCCGAGACGCGCACCAGGGGGAGACTGAGCTCGCGGGCGAGTTCGGGAGTGTCCGCGTGGCCGCCGCCGTGGAGGTGGGCGTGATGGAGGACATCGAGGATGCGGTCGCTGTCGGCAGTCACCTGATCGAGGTCGTCGGGCATGGGTGATGCGAGCGTAGCGCGTGGCTGCCGGTGGGTCGCGCAGCGGTGGACGACTGACGCCAGGCCGGCCTGAGCCTAAGCGTTGGTGATGCGTTGAGTGGACGGCTTCACCCGATAGGCCATGTGATAAATGACGTCTGGAACGAGGAAAAAGCGAACACTCGCTTTTAGTTCAGATAATATCCTATTTCTAAACTAACTGCCTTCGGAGTACCCGCCCGGCTCGGCCCGCGCTCGGGCTGAATTGGTGTCGGCAGGAGAAGAAAAGGGACGAGGAGCGACCTCTGCTGAGGTCGGCCCTCCGCGACGCCAGCGCACCCCAGCCACCCTCAGATGTACGCCACGGCTTCCCAGAGTCCAAGGCTCCGTTCCCCATCCAGTGGATGCGGCACTGCGCCATCTCCAGCCTCGTCTCCGCGCAGGACGCCATTTTGCAGCCCGCGCCCCCACCTCAATTGTTGTGCTATAACATAATGCCTGTCACGATTACGACCGGGAGCTGAGGTGTCCGACCCCGCTCGAGGAGAGATCATGGACCTGCCGACCCAGTTTCAAACGTTTCTGAGCAACATCGAACCGACAGACTACCAGCGCGACGAATTCATCCGCGGCCACCGCACCCTCCGACAGCGGCTGGACGCTGATGCCGACCTCGAGCCTTACATCATCACGCATTTTCTGCAGGGGAGCTACCGCCGCTCAACCGCCATCCGGCCGCGCGCCGGCAAGAAATCCGACGTGGATGTGGTCGTGGTGACCAACCTGAACGAAGCGCATTACACCCCACATGACGCTCTCGAACTCTTTCAACCCTTCATGGAGCGGCACTATCCCGAAAAGTGGAAGTTCAACGGCCGTTCCATCGGCATCGAGCTGTCGTACGTCGAGCTCGACCTGGTCGTGACGAGTGCACCCAGCGCCCGACAGGCAGAGGTTTTTAAGAGCTTCGCCTTCGATATCTTCGAGTCGGAGGAGCAACTGGACAGCGCCCAGGGGGCTGTGGCCTTCAAGTCCTACTTCGCCAAAGCGGCCAGTGAGCCCTGGCGCTCCGAACCGCTGCTCATCCCGGACCGGGACGCGCGCGAGTGGCAGCGGACCCACCCGCTCGAGACCATCCGCTGGACGACCGACAAAAATCAGGCCCTGAACAAGCAGTTCGTGCGGATCGTGAAGGCACTCAAGTGGTGGCGCCGCCAGCACGACGCGCCCAAGTATCCCAAGGGGTACCCCATCGAGCACCTCGTGGGCGACGCCTGTCCAGAACATGTCGGCAGCATCGCGGAGGGCGTGACCCGGACCCTCGAGACCCTCCGCGACGGCCTGTGGAGCTACGCGCAGCGCGGTGAGGTTCCGGTCGTGCCGGCCCGCGGCGTTCCGGAGGTGAACGTCCTCAGCCGCCTCACGCCGGAAGATTTCGTCGCCTTCTTCGACCTGATCGATGACGCCGCCACCACCGCGCGGCAGGCCTACGACGAGCCGAATCCCCACGAGAGCGCCCTGCTCTGGCGGAGTCTGTTCGGCAACCGGTTCCCGTTGCCGCCCGTCAGCGGGGGCACCAACGGCGGCGGCAGCACGACCGGGGGGTTCACCGAACGCACCAGCAGTGGCAGCGGCACCGAGCGGGGCCGCTTTGCCTGACGCCCTCCCAGAGGCGCTCGTCACCGGCACCGAAGCCCTTGAACACATCGAGGGCTTCGTGCCACTGGGGCCCTGGACACCCGACGAGCAGCGGCCCCGCTGGTTCCAGCCCTGCCAGCTCGTGCTCACCGGTGGAAGCGACCTCGTCCCGACGGTCACGCCCTGGTACCTGGTGGTCAGCACCGAGTACCCGGCCGGCCTGATCCGCTTGTACCCCGCCGTGGACGGAGGGCTGAAGGTCACCTTCCCCCACCAGACCGACAACACCCACGGAGACGCAGGCGCGCCATGGCGCCGAGGGCACCCGTGCCTGGACACCCCCCTCAACATCCTCGACCGCGCGGTCTACGACACCGAACCGTATGACGCGGCGGCCCGGCTCGCCTGGCACGTCCACCGCGGACTGGCCTGGCTACACGCGGCCGCACACGGGTCTCTGACCCCGGACGGCGACCCCTACGAATTGCCGCCCCTGCCGGGTGGAGGCAGGCCGGGCCGCCTGCTGGCCTACAACGAGGACGAGACCAGTCTGCAGGCCTGGCTTTCCAAGTCAGCCCGGGCTGGCCTGGTCCAGGTGTCGGACGTCCCCGATGTAAAGGGAGCGCAGTTCGTGCGGGGCTTTGGACAGACGTACCGTCCCACGTGGGGCAGCGCCCTGCAGGCGGTCACTGTCGAGCGGCAGGGCGTGTGGCTCCGGCTCGACCGTGCGCCCGTGGTCCCGCCCTGGCAACTGCCCCAGACCTGGGGAGAATTGCAACTCGCGGTGCAGGCCCAGGGCATCGACCTCTTCGCACGCCTCTGTCCGCATCTCGAAGCGCTCCGCGATGGTCAGGCCCACCTGCTGCTCCTGGGCTGGCCGATGCCGCAAGCCCACGGCGGCCCACTGCGGCAGATGCACTGGCAGGCACTGGACCTCCCCCGCCTCTCACGGGGGAACAGAGTACCGAATGGCTGGCGCCCGGACGCTCGCGGCCGCCTGATGAAAGACCGCCGCGACGCCCTGGCCGACGCATCGCCACTCATCTGGACCGAATCGAGCAACTGGAACGCCGAGGAACTCGGCAGCCGCGGGCGGCTCCCCGACCCAGCACAGCGCGCCCGCATCGCCATCATCGGTGTGGGCGCTCTCGGCAGCGCCGTGGCAGAACAGCTGGCCCGGACGGGCGCCGCCTCGCTCCTCCTCATCGATGGAGACCAGCTCGAGGCCGGGAACCTCGTGCGCCATACGCTTACCCTCGGTGACCTCGAGCACTTCAAGGCGGAACGGCTCGCCCAGCGGCTGAACATGAGTGGACCCCACGTCACCGTGCAGGCCATCAACCGGACCTTCACCCACCACGACGAAGACGCAGTGGCCGCCTTGCGGGAGTGCGACCTGATCGTGGACTGCACGGCCAGCGACAGCCTCCTGATTGAGCTCCGTCGCGTGCGTTGGGGGGATCATCAGGCGTTCGTGTCCCTCTCCCTCGGTCTGCGCGCTCAACGTCTGTACTGCTTTTACGCGCCTGGCCCGATCGTTCCCCTGGAAGACTTCCTTGACCTAGTGGGCGCGGCCGTCGAGGGAGATCTGGCCCGCTTCCCCGCCCATGACATCCCACGAGCGGGCATCGGATGCTGGCACCCCGTGTTTCCAGCCCGCCTCGACGACATCGCCTTGTTCGCGGCGACTGGAGTGAAGTACGTGGAGGCGGCATTGATGCGACGCCTGGAAGCCCTTCAGCTGGAGATCTATGAGCAGGTTCAGGACGGTGACCGCTTCATGGGCATTCGGCGGATCGACGGGGCACGCTTTGACTGACCCCCTGACCTTCCGATCCAGTGACGGACGGTTCGGGCTGACCATCAGCGGCGCCCAGCTGCGGACGCTGCTGCGCCACTGCAGCACGGGCCTGCCGAATGAAACCGGCGGCATCCTCGCCGGCCACTACTCCAGCCGCCGCGACATGGCCCATGTGCGCGCCCTACTGCCCGCCCCTGAGGACTCTGTCGCCGGCCGCTCGACCTTCGAGCGGGGCACGGCGGGAACACGGACGTGGCTCGACCGGTTATGGCGTGAGCGTGGCCTGTACTACCTCGGAGAATGGCATTCGCATCCGCACGCTCCGCCTGATCACAGCCCCCGGGACCAGCAGACCATGCGGAATCCGGGCCTCGTCCACGCCTACGCCTGCCCGGAACCGCTGCTGCTGATCATCGGGGGAGATTTCCACGGCGAGTATCAGATTGCCGCGTCGGTCTTTCATCAAGGACGACCGGCCGTGGAACTGGTGAGAGCGGACGCAACGTTCTCCCGGCCAACAGGGCACGATCGGCATTCGCACGACTGACGACACCGCGACAGGCACACGCCAACGTACCTAGGGATATGCAGTGGCCTGTCGCATGTCCCAGACCGCAGCGATAGTCGTCTGGTCAGCCAGCCACACCTGAAGTGTGAGCTCAGCGTGATGGGCCAGCCCCGACCGTGAACATTCCCAGCCCATCAGACGCACAGCGGCTCGGCTTGCAGCGATGTTTCAATCGTCCCAGACACCTTTCAATTGCTGCAGCAATGTGTCGATAGGTTCGCCGATATAGAGCGATGTGGTCTGCAGGTGCTTGTGACCCAGAAACCTCTGTATTTCCAGAAGGGGTACTCCTTTGATGTACATCTTGGTTGCAACCAGTCGCCTACAATCCTTGGGTGTGAACGTGACCCAATCGGGAAGCATTCTTTGTTCGTACAGATCAGCATGGAACGTGTGCAGCCAACGCAGCAGTTCGGTTCCATAAAAGCCGGATCGGTAGCTGCTCAGTGATTTTTGGAGAATCAACTGAGCATCCTCGACGTATTCTCCCTCGACTACTTCAAAACGGGGCACAGCAGGATAGGAGTCAAGTTCGCCTTGAACCCGCCTCATAATGTGCGAGAGGGTCGCGACCGCCTTTGGGGTCAATTGCACAACCCGGGGTTCATCTGTCTTCCCCGCACGAATCATTAAGCACGGTACCACATTGTTGTTCGTATCGACGATCTTCGAAATATCAGCCTTTTCCAATCTGTACAACTCCCACGGGCGGAGGCCGGTACGCAGGAGCAGATCCATCGACGCCCATATCCAAAATGCGCTGTGCTCCTGGCTGACAGCGTCAATATTTTTTGCTCCAGGATGACCGACTTCAGTTACTTTGACGCTGACGGTTCCATAATTCTCTGTGGAAATCAGCGAGCGAGATGTCGGCACTCGCAAGAACTGCTTGCCATTTGCTTCAAACTGTTCGCCGGGCCCCGCTTGCCTGGCGGCCTCAAGGAGACGCATGGCATTTTCGGAGTTTTTTCTGAGCGTCTCCCAGAAAATGCCGAGGTATTGGAGCTTCTCGGCAGTATCTTTTCTTTTTTTCGCGTTTCCGTCGGAAGTTAATTTCTCTTCACCTTGAATGTCAGCCAGATCGACAGGATTATACGCCGCAAATTTTTCCCAGGTTTCCGGATCCTCGCGGGCACGCTCGTCCAGAAATGCGTAAAACGCTCGTACGGTTGAAAAAACTCCGGCAGCGTTCATCCGTTCCCCGGTATCCGGGTCTACTTTCTTCCGTTTCTTCCATGCATTGGCAATCGACCGGGAGACCTCAAACGTCAGTTGTTCCGGGTGATGATGAAGGATGTCGCGCCAGAACGCTTCCAAAAGAAAGGCGGCCTCCTGCTTGAGAGCCAATGGACTGCACTGCACGCTGCAGTGATCCAGATACGATGCGAAAACAAATCTCTGGTCGGGATCGAGAATAAGATATTTATCCAGCAGCTCTTCAGATTCCAGAGCACCTACGATCTTGGAAGTGCCGCTCGTTGCGAGACCACCCTCAATAATTCTATTGTATCGCAATACATTCCACAGACTAGCGGCCGTGACGAGATAATGAATTCCCAATTTGCGCTTTTCGTCATACTCCTGAAGATCTTCCAGCGTGAACGCCGAAATCCTCTTTCCTGTATGGATAGCAATGAGCGTAGCACACAGCATGGTTCTTAACGTGCTATGTCCTGAAAATTTCATGAGCTTTGCCGTCTCTTTAATCATCCTAAAATCTTCGGTATCAGTTGTCGCCGATAGCTTAAGATGTAGCTTGTTAAAATGTTGGTGATTAAGCCATTCATAGCTAGGGCGCAAAACTCTAAGACATAACAATGGTGAGAGAGCTAGTCTCATTGAGTCAAAGTGTTTTCTGTTTCTAACCGAGGGAGCCTCTCCCCAATTCATGATTGAAGGTTCGCCGTTCAGCCAGCGCTCTTGCCATGTCCGACCACACTGCGTCTCAAGCCAGTCCAGAAGACATTTGGCACCGTAAAAGTAGTCCATTTGCGTCTTCTCTGTATAGCCCTGGAGCTGTGAAAATCCCACGATCTTGCAGATCATATCATCGCGCGTAAAATCATCAGCTGTCACTCCGACCCTCTCTCATTGATGTGTCCAAAAATAGTAGCAAGGTCATCCTGATCATATTCAACCGACTCAACAATAGGAAGCGACGTGTGACTGTCATCATCGAGATGCTTCTGAAGCAAAGAGAAATCTTCAATGCGTCCTGAATCCATGTAGCGCTGTGTTGTAGAGAGATTTGTATGTCTCATCTGGTCTCGAATCGTCAGCAGGGGAATCAAGGGGTTCCGGGCCATTTGGACGGCACACGTCGATCTGAAATCATGCAGGGTAACATTGCTCCCAAAGCGACGGTTCATTCCTTGAATGACGGCCCGGAGGGCAGGATATGTCATGGGTCTCGTGGCGCCCCGCCGCACGACCCAAATGTAATCCCCGGGCCTCAGGCGTTCGCCACGCTCATCCAGATACACTTTCAGGCGCTCGAAAAAGATCCGCGATGCTGCGACTTTCTCTTTGACCGCGCGCCCTTTCGTCTGAAGAAACACGGCCTGTTCCTTCCACAGCACGTCTTCGTACGTTATGGCGATCACTTCTGCTGCCCGTGCGCCAGTGGAATAGAGGCATTCGATCAGCGCACTGTCGCGTGCACATCGCGCCTCCGACCTAAAACGTTTTAACAGGGCCTCGGGAATAGCATGTGCCGAGCGCTGAGGCGGCGAGGGAACAAATGCGGAAATCCGTCTGTACCGGATTTGATTTTTTTCGGGTCGGAACCCGCGGCCGGCGGGGGGAACCGGCGAGGTGGCCGGTCCCCTGCCCTCTGCGATCAGGATCTCGAAGAATCGCCTCAGAACTGAAATCCGAAGGGCGATCGTAGACGCCTGATATCCCTCTGGCAGGTGTTTTTTGCCAGTATGCTCATTTACCGATCCCGGTTTGGGACTCGATGGGGAGCGTTTTGCCCGCTGGGGATTCGCTGCTCCTTGCAACCGGAGAACGTAATTGACGATATTGCTGCGCCGGACGTCCTCCAGCTGCAGTTCCTCTGCCTGTGCGTACCGAAACCAGTCCAGCAATGCGTAGGCATAGGTTCGCACAGTATTCACATTCGTTCGGCCCACCCATATCTCCCGCATGAACAGATTGAATGCATCTACGAAGCTCTGGTTGTCGGAAATCAGATAATAATGGGGAGCGGCGGCGTCGCGGTACTCGAGAGAGACGTGCGGATGCATAGAGCTCACATAGAACCTCACAGGTCTGAGATAGCCGTTCGATGGTCGTCAACTCAGGGGCAAGTCCAGAATAGAAAAGAGCTCCTCACCTGTCATCTGGAGTTCTCGGGCGATTCGCATGTAACTGATGATGCCTGCATTCAATTTGCCTTTTTCGATTTTCCACAAATGCGTCCTGTGCAGGCCCGCTCGGGCCGCGAGTTCTTCCAGACCCAAGTCGCGCTGTTGCCGGAGCAGTCGGATCCGTGCTCCCAACGCTGCCAGGTGCTGTGCCTCGGAGTCATCGATCGTTTGTGCGCGGCGCTGACGAGGCATGAATGTAGGCTGTCGACTTCCCCCGACATGAGCGACTTCAAATCAGATGACATCTGATTTGATACTATCAAGGTATGTCCGACCGTCACCCGGCGCGCCACAGGTGACGTCCCCGCCTCGCCCTGACACCCGGCTCCTGTGCGTCATTCCAGAACGCCCCTACTCTCTCTGGCTGCACGCTGACGACGGCGTCGCCAGATTGATCGACTTTTACGACGACTTGCCACAGCGCGGCCGGCCACTGACCTGGAGCGAGTGGCGAGCGGTATCTGTTCACTGTGGTCGCCAACACCTCACGTGGCGCTCTGGACTGTCGTACAGCCTGCTCGATCTCCTGCGCGAAGAGGCCGCGTCCACCCTACTCGGTCACCGTCCGGTTCACCGACTGCCATGCCCCGCTGCCTTCTACCGTCCCCTGCGGCAGTGCTCACCTCACCCACCGGAAGACGCCCGTAGCGACCAACTCGTTGGCATGCTGCAGGAGTGGTACGGCCTCACCCCGGCAGCGTTGAACGAGCTGAATCAGCAGTACGCCGCTCCTCCACCGCTCCTGCACCTCCGATTGATGGATCTCGTCCTCGCTCTCAGCATGGCGTACCGAATGCCGATGACAGACATCCGCGGAATGCTGCGCTGGCACTGGCACAGTCGCCGGCGCGCTGCGTGGTGGCCCACGCCCATTCACGCGATTCTCGCTGGCGACCTGTCTCGGGTCGAATCCACGTTCCACCCACACCCGGCCTCCACGCTCTGGACGCCTTCACCCGCGGTTCAGTGACCTGGAGCGGCCTGGGCCTTGTTGCTGACGTCAGTGTCCCGTCACGCCCGCCCGGCCGCCCGTGAGCACATCCTGAGGCCCGCCCATGCTCATTGAACGCGGCCGAGATGACGGCCCAGGCTCCCCTGATCCGTGCCGGCATTTCGCCCCAGCACGACCACTCTGAACCTGAAACATGACGTCCGTGCGGTTCTCGACCCATCTGATCTAGGGCTGTGGCCCCACGTCCACCAAGTACTGCGCCTGCACCGTGAGGTAGCTGCCCGGCTTGTCCATACTGTCGAACGCGGCGGCCACATCCCGCAGCTTAAGCCCAGCCAGAACCGGTGATCCACGCTCCACGAACCGCTGGATCGTCTCCTCGAGAATGCCGTTGGCGTTCAGGTACGTCCACCACAGGGCAGCGAAGGACGGCGGCACGTGTCCCTGCCGCTTCAGGGCAGCCGCTACATACCCCAGCGTGAGGGCCGCCTCGCTCCGGCTGAACGCGCCCAAGCGGCCCAGCACGGGCAGGGTCTGGCCAATCCAGTCGCTTTGACGCAGCAGCCGCTCCATCCGGTGCGCAGCCGCCCGGGGCGGTGAACCGGGTTCGATCACCCTCATCACGCCGTCCAGGGTCTCGCGCCACGGCACCACGCTGGCCAGGGCCACGGACCGGCGCGTCAGGCGAGGAGACGGAACGTCCTGGACGTGATGAATGACCTGGCCAAACAGCTGCCACTCCAGGTGTGGAGTGGCGCTGGCCGCCACCGCGTGCAGGTAGAGCAGGGCCGGGTACACCCACAGCGCGAACGTTGATGGCGGCAACGTCATCATGTGCACAGACGCGTCCGTGAAGACGGCGTTCAGTTCCAGCAGGGCCTGCTCTGTTCGCGCCGTGGGCTCCGCGTCATGGATGAGGGCGCCGACCGCTTCGATCAATGGCCGCGTGTCCTGCTCCAGCCGTTCGACCAGGTCCCGAAGGGCGTCACGGTCCGCGTCATGCCAAGTAGGCTGGTCCACCAGCCGATCGGGATGAACGCGCTGGATGGCCTCCAGATGTTCGCCTCGTCGGTCCAGGAAGGTGCTCGCTTCCTGCCGGATCAGCCGGAGGAACGTGCGATCAGGCGTTTGGAAGGCAATGCGGGCATGCTCAGCAGCGCTGAGCAGCGCTGGATCCTGCGCTGCGGCCAGATCGGTGCGGAGTTGACCGATGCGCCCGTCCATCCGGAGCAGCTGTTCGTGCACCGGGCCAATCAGGGCCTTCAGCCGCTCCTGGAAGTGCTCTTCGAGTTGCTCGGCTGTCGGGCGGACACTGGCGCGGTCCCGCCGCACCCAGTACCCGTGGTTCTGGCTCCCAGTCACCACGTGCCAGCGGTCAGACGTCTGCGGCACGATGACAAGGTGGATCCGCCGGCCTTCCACGGTGTACCCCTTGACCTGGGGGGACATCAGCGGCGTGATTCCGTGCGCGGCCGCGCTTCCAAGCTGCCGCTGCCGCGCATCTTCGTTGAGCTCTGTCTCTTTCGGGATAAGACCACGGACATTGCCGTCGTCATCAATGCCGATGATGAGGTACCCATAGCCCCCGTAGGGACCGCCCGCAGTATTTGCCAGGGCGACGAGATCCTTAAGCAGTTCGTCAGTCCTGCCGTGAACCCCCTCCTTGAAGTCATGCCAGTCCCCTTCGGCTTTGGACGAAAGAATGGTCTGCAGGTGGAGGAAATGCGGGTCGGCGGCCAGGGTCATCCCACGTATTCTGCGCGGGAGTGCGCGCAGGACGCGCCCGACATCACGGCCGCCACCACGCCCTGGCGCGACCATCCACCGGCACTCCGTCTCTGGCCAGAGACCTGACCACGCACCACATGCCGTTCTACCCCCGTCGGGCGGAAGCCACAGGTGCGCGGCAGCCCAAGCATGGCTTTGCTACGGTCAACGGTATGACGCCGAAGGGGCTCCCAACCGGTGCAAAGAGGTTATGATCTCCGCGCAGCTCATCCGTGACGGCCACGACCCGGTGGTGCTGGACATGCCTGCCCTCCGGGCGAAGCGCACCCGAGCGGAAATTCAGGCGCAGCACTGGCAGTGCAAATTCTGCGGCAAGGACATGACCCCACGCATGGGCGCGATCCGGGCGTGGTACTTCGCGCACAAGCGGGAAGCGAGCGAGTGTCCCTTCGAGGCCGAGAGCGAGAAGGAAAGCCCCCAGCACAGGATCCTCAAGCGCACCGCCGCGGAAGCGCTCCGCCGGCACTTCGGCGATCAGGTCGCGTCACTGGAATACGAGGTGCGCTTTCCGAACATCAAACGCATCGCCGACGCGGTCATCACCCTCAAGGACAGCACCCGCGTCGCGGTCGAGGCGCAGCTCAGCCCCCTGACGCTCCACCAGCTGCAGGTCCGCACCGAGTCCTACCTGAGTGACGAGATCGAGGTCGTTTGGGTGTTCCTCGAGCAGCAGGGAGGCGGCCTGCGCGACAACGGCCTGTGGGACAAGTGCCGGGAATGGCTCCTCGACGAAGGCTACCTGGTGCTTACCGCCCGCGCGAGCACGGTGGAGACGGCGGTGCCCCTGCCCACCCTGCCCGAGTGAATGGACGACTGGTCCGTCGGTGGCGGGGAAGAGGCTCCGGACGGACGGGAGCTCTTCACGGCGTTCTACAGCACCGCGACGGTCGACCTGACAGCCAGGGAGCGGACCCTCCACTTCACGGAGGCCCGGACCGTCCACCCCGGGCCATTCCACGTCCTGTCGACCGTGCGTTTCACACAGCTTCAGGAACTGACCTCCGCTCGCCAGCACCTGCAGGAGATCCGGAGGCACCGGACGCAACTCGCGGTGGTCCGCGCTCGGCAGCGCCTCCACCTGTCAGCGCGGACACGCCACTACTCCTTCCGTCGCGAGGGCTGGCGGGTGCCCGGCGTAGTGAAGCTGGTCATTCGTCTGCTCCGCCGGTACGACGCGCTGACGCACGATGACCTCGAAGCCCTGCAACTGCGCTGGGGAATCCAGAGGGACGCAGCAGCGGGCCTCGATCTCAGACGGTACCCCCTCTTGTTCGTGGAGGCGCGGGCACAGACCTGGCGGCTTACGCCGTGGGTCGAGCGGGACGTGACCTTCCGCGTGCCGTCGGTGGAGTACGCCGTGGCAGCCACGCAGTTCTGGGTGATGCAGCGGCACCACCCCACCCCCCAGGAGGAATGGAACGACTGGGTGCGTGACCGGGTGGCCCTGCTCCTCCACCAGGCGGACGTGCCCCCATTCCTCGTTGAGAGTCCCTGGGCGGATGTTCAGCGGGAGACGGCGCTGGGCCGGAAATGGTACCGGATCGACGTGGAGCGGTTGCCGGAAGGGCAGTACTTCACGCTGGTGTCCGCGCACGGCAACCTGACCTACTCGGTCGAAGGCCGCGCATTCCTCATGGAGGGGGTCCACCAGGTGAGTGTGGTCACGCCCTGGGCAACCAGCCGTCTGAAGGAGGCGTTGTTGATGGGGGAGACGGGGATCGTCTGGCATGCCGCCGGGCTGGCGTTTCGCAAGGCCCTGGAGGATGGACAGTTCCTGCTCTGCCGGTAGGGCGAGCCCGCGTCAGGATCTGGAAACCAACGCCCCTTAGGGTGGAGCTGCCGTACGAAGTCAGCATGGTGATAGCGGGACAACCGGGCCACGTTTCCGGAGCGCACTCTCCTCGAGGCTCTCTGCGTCTGCTCCGGTTCCTGCACCTCCACGTTACCGAAGGTCAAGGCGGCAACTGGGGGCGTACCCTCCGTCGAGTTGCTCTTCGTACGCCTGAACGATGCCTGTGCTGTTTAGACCATGGCCCAGGAGAATTGCTGCCCCCAGCGGCACGGAGAAGAACAGGTGAATCTCACTGAAGTCATGTGCGTCGTGCGCGGCACGGATGGCACGGCGAGCACTGTTCATCAACGCGATGGCGTCCGCAGCGGTCCAGACGTCAATGGGAGGATCCGTCTGCTTGAGGACCAGGCGGGCGGCAAAGCGCATGCCGGTTTCTGCCTTGAAGGTCTCCACCTTCCGGTGCACGTCCCGCAGGGCGCTCAACTCCACGCAGAGGCCCGTCCCGCCTTCATCCAGCACTTCAAGCCCAAGCGGCGATTCCAGTATCGCCGCGCTGGGAGCGTCATTCGACGCCCACGCTGTATCACGCTGAATGATCGTGAGCTGGTATGACTTGACCGCGGAGAATGCCGCCCCGACCGCCAGGCCGACGGACAGGGGCGCATTGCCCCGAATGGTGACGTGCCGGTTGGTCCCCAGGGTCCGGAAGCGCCTCTGAATGTCATCCAGTTCGGGCTGAAGAACGTCGGTCCACGTCTCGACTGGTGGCACGGTGCGGGTCGCGCGGTCGAAGTACGTGCGCCAGTCGACGATGGCGTCGTGCGCTTCACGGGCGCGGGCGTCCGGATCACCCCATACGTCGAGGAAGACGCCCAGCCCCTCCCGCTGGGTGTTCTGGCTGAATTCGTCCACGGCGCGGCGGATGACCGCGAAGACATCGTCTCGAGAAAACGCCTGCCCCAAGTGGTCTGTCACGAAGGCCTGGATCGCGTCGAAGGCCCTGACCAGCGCCGGCCTCAGCGCATTCTCGAAGACTTTGAAACTCTGCGTCTGGCCGATAAATTCATTGAGGAGTGTCTGGATGGAGTCCGGCCAGGCGCGGATGTGGACGCTGTCTTCGATTTCCAGGTGCTGGAGTGCCCACTGAGCTGTGTCCGGGAGCTTCAGGTCAGTGAGCAGACCGTCCAGATGCGCGACCGTATCCTCTTCGGTCTTCGTGCCGGCATGAATGGCCTGTGCGCCCCTGATGCGTTCCAGGGCCCGTTCGACGGCTTTCACGTCGTCGTGGAACGTCCTGGCCACCAGGAAGAACTTGACGATGCTCGTGTCGGCCGCATGCATGGTTTTGAAATGCCTGACGACCTCTGCGAACTCCGTCCTGCCGACGTGATGGTCCTTGAGTTGGAGGTAGTGCCGCTCACGCCGTCCGCTACGCTCGAACAGCAGGTTGATGTCGTCGGCGCCTTCGTTCATGGCGTGCGTGAAGTCGGGGTCGACACTCCAGTACAGCAGCTTGATGCAGAGGTAGGCGAGCTGGGCATTAAAGCCTTTCACGGCGTTGATCCCGCCCATCTGTTTTCTGTTGAGCATGGACGCGTCATCGGGGTTGGTCATGGGGCACCTCCGGTGTGTGGAGTCGTTTCAGGCAATGGCATGGGATACCAACCACTTCGTAGGCCCAGGCCCGCAGATGTGTGGTACAGGTACCTCGCCTTTGAAGGCCTCACGTCTCGTTCGGCTGTGCATGGCGGCGTTATCAGTCATGCGCTGCGCTGCGCCGTATCTCTGGTGGACATGCCATTCCCCCAGGAAGTACGTACTCACCGGCCGATTCCATAGCCGTACAAGCACTTCGCGCCTCGCGCTCACACCACGGCTCGATGGGAACCGGCAGCTTCTCGAGTTTGCGTGCGGCGGGCACGCGCCCGGCATGACGTCCATCTCGAGTTGCATGGTGCCCCGCTCCACGAGGATGCCGACCGTCCGTGCGCCGTGTCCTCGGCTGGCCTCGTTGGGAATGGCATGAGCGATTGGTGCGTCCATCATCACCGCGAGGTGTCGGTCATCCGACTGGAAGGCGCTTGCCTTCACGGCAGTGGTCCTCGGAGTGCGATCCCTTCGAAGCCGTGCGGGCCGTGACGCTGCTCGAACACCCGCGTCCGCTCCGTGTCGGTTCCCTCGACGAATTCCCGGACGAAGGTGGCACCGACAGCGGCCAGCAGCTGAATATCCGTATGGAGTGCGGGAAAGACGGGCGTCCAGCAGCCGACGCCTTCCATGGGCATCGGCTCATCGGGATCGACCAGTGCGTCAGCGTCGACATGGGGAAGGATGGCCCGGTTGAACGCCGGCGCCCGGAACCGTGTGGTGCGCTCCGCATACGCGTACAGCGACTGTGCCTTCCAGCCCAGCGAGAGGCTGATGATCACTTTGGGATCGTCCCAGCGCCGGCGGCCGAGCATGGCGATCACTGGCGCTTCACCGGTCGTGTCGATGATCACGTCTGCCGCCTGGACGGCCTGAGCTCCATCATCGCGTTGCGGAGGGTACCGTTCATTGAAACCGGTGGGACTCACAAGCGTGTTGATCGCCTGGAGCCGCTGCGCGACCTGCTCGGCTTTGTTTCCTGGCACGTCCTGGAGCGTGAGCGTATGACGGACCAGATTCGCCGTCTGGATCGAGTCGTCGTCGAACACACTGATGTAGGTGACCCCACTACGGACGAGGTGTTCGGCGACCGCTGAGCCCAGCGCTCCGGCCCCGATCACCACGTAGCGCTGCGCCCTCACCGTTTCGGGGAGGAAGCCGCGACTTCCCAGTTCCTCGGCCTGATGCGGTTGCGAGAGCAGCCATGTGATGGGCGACGCCGTGCCGAACGTGTCATGTCTGGCCTTCAGCCACATGCTGTCAGGCGTGTTCCGGAAACCCCTGGCCGGCAACAGCTCAGCCCGGGACGGGAGCTCGCAGGCCTGCCACTGGATTTGACGATCCGGGCCGTCGATCACGCCCGGGACGGGGTAGCCGATCAGCAGCAGGGGAGTCCCCTTGGGCGTCATGGCGATGGCGCTGCGGAGGAGGGGATCGAGGCTCATACCCTGCTCTGCCAGGACGCCGCGCAGTTCGCCCCAGGTGGCCGGGAACCCCCACGGTGGAATGAAAGGGCGGCGCTCCAGCATGAGCCACCTGGCCGTCTGACCCGCTGTCAGTGACGTGACCCAGGTGCCCCACGCGGGCGTGAGGAGGTGCTTGCCCTGCCTGGTGAACTCGGCCGCGTAGTACGACACGTAGTGCCCAAGGTCCTTGCGAAGCTTGACTTCACCGTGTTGCCCGGTGTGCTGCCGCCATACGGCCAGTGAGCGGTCGTCCTCGAGGGTGTTGATCGAACGCTTCCTGTTGCGGTTCTCGTCGTGAATGAGTGGGTGACCGAAATGATCCCCAGGTTGGAAGAGTTCGCCCCGCGCTGCTTTCTGAACCCACTGCACCAGGCGCATGGCATGCCAGGCCAGCCGGCCATAGGCATCCGGCGGCTCTGCACCAGTCCCCCACCGCTCGAGGGATTGTGCCCGCGTGATCAGGCAGGGCTGATGGCGTGTGAGTTCATGCGGGAATTCCCCACGTATGCCGCTGTTCGCGGCACGGAACACGTCAATGGTGCCCCAGGGGTAATGCTGCGAGACAGACAGTCGCCAGTGCGTGACCGCGTCCACGTACTCGCTGCCCTGCTCGATCTGAACCTGGCAGGGGACCGCCCAGCGGTCAGATTTCTCCCGCGACCACGGTCCAGTCAGCGTGAAATCCGGGACGTCCTCAAGCGTCCTGATTCCAGCCACGAGGTCTGGAGGCAGGGGAGCACGGTCGGCCGTGTCATCCAAAGCGGCCCCGGGGGGACGGTGAGTCCGTCGGCATCACGGTGGTCCCTGCTGCTGCCCCCGCCGGGCCGGCCGACGACGTTGGAATCGCCAGCGGGATCTTGAATTCCTTGCCGAGAAGGCCCTGCCACATCTCCGCAGCTTCCTGGCGGTTTCCCCATGACAACGCCTTCGTGGCTGTTTCGGCAGCGTGGCACACTTCTTTGTAGAAGGCGTTGAAGTCGTCCTGGGTCAGCCGGGAGATGACGTCGGCCTCCGATTCCTCTTCATCAAGGCCCCGCGGCCGCAACTGCGGCTTGCTGTGCGGATGGTACCGATCGAAGTCGGCCTTCATTGCCTGAAAGGTCATGGTGAGGCCCTCCGCGATGGAGGAGAAGTTGTGCGGGCAGTAATCTCCCGCCATATGCTCGATGGGGTAGCTGCGCGGGTACTTGCTCGCGCCGGGCTGCGCGGCGGCACGCCGGCGCCACCATTTCAGGGCACGTGCGATGCGAAGGAACTTGCTATTACAGTCCTTGTTCTTCTGCACCGCGAAATCAAGGGTGGCCAGGGGATGGGTGTCCTGCCACTCCCGCGCGTCCTTGTCCGGAATGCGCAGCGGTTCCTTGACCCATTGGTCATCCGACAGACCCTCTGGACCGAAGATCTCATCCGGGTTGAGCACCTCATCGTCATGGTCGGCCGACCGTGTCTCCATCTCGACGGCGTTCTCGGTGTACCGCCTGAGCGCCGCCTTCTGCGCTTCACTGGGCGCAGACGTGGGGACCAGGTCGACCTCAACGTCCGGCAACGACAGCTTCACGGAGCGCGACTGGATCTTTGCCCGTCCCTTTCCGTATTCCTTTTCCAACCATTTCAGAACACCCTGCAGCACTGTCTCGGGGTTCTTGAACTCAAACTCTGAAAGGTTGGTCACGAGCACGATGTCGACGTCCGCCTTTTCGGGCTGGCCGTATACGTCCAGCGGGGGCTTGACCATGGTGTGGCGGGCGTAGCTTCCCTGAAGAAAATCGGCGACGTGAATCTCGCTGATCCACGGATCATTCGCGATCCGGCGCCGCACATCGAGGTGGGCGCGCTGGGCTGCCTTAAGGGTTGTGTTACCTGGCAGGATCAGGCGGTCGAACTCATCGAATTCTTTGGCGAGGGTCTGGTATGTGGGTTGAGTCATGGTGCAGGTCCTCCATCAGGGGAAAAGACAAGCGGCACTGCTCATGCCCACATCATAATCCATACCTGTTGATCAGCTGAAAGACGAACGACGAGGCGCGCGCTCTGGCGCCTCCGGCGGTAACACCTGGTGTCAGAGGTCACCAGGTAGCGCTCACCATCGGCCCACGTTGATAGGCGGGCGATCACTGTTCGGATAGCTCGGGTCGTCGACTCTGCGGAGGTTGTACAGGACGGCGGAAAACCCAAAGCGCTGCGTGGTAGCGACGGAGATCAGCCTGGGCACGTGCTGTCTTGAACCTTATTTTTTCTTTTTCGGTGGTGTTTTCTGCACGGACGCGGCTCGAGTCCGTGACCTGCTCCGCGTCTCCCCTTGCTCGTACGTGGGCAGCGGCGGCTGACCGGTCGCGCTCGCCAGGTGCTCGAAGTCGACCAGGCTCTCTTGAATGATCGCCAGGATGGGTTTGAGGTCGTTGTAGCGGCGAAGACCAGCAAGCTCTCTGTCGATGTTGGCGAACCAGTCTTCATATTCGGGGGTGTGTTCGAAAACCATGTCCTGGGTCGATCGTTCATACGTCCCTTGACGCCCTTGCCGATAGAAGATTTTAGGAAGGGTAAACCGACTCGGGAGTTCCGTGGCTTGAATGATGCCGTCACGAACCGCGTCTCGGAACGCTTTGGCAAACGCGTCACTGCGGCCCGCCTCGGTCAGTCTTCCTACTTCTGCGCTGAGGGTTGAGTAGGGCACGGAGAGCAGGATACGTGAACGTCGGAGGATGCTGGAGTCCAAATACGGCCCTGCCAGTCCCCCTTCTCATCACCACACCTATGATCCTTATGTGGGAGGAAAAGTGAAATAAGAATCAGCTGAACACCTATTCAGCGGCGGATATGCAATTGGATATGACCAGTATTGCATACGGTTTTCATCTATCTTCTATCTGACCCACCGAAGAATTCATACGCAGGAGCATTGGCCCTGGCCCAGTCCTAACACTTCGGGTCACCAGGTACAGGGCTTTCCAGCCTGCTAGAACGAAAAGGCTAAGGGCCTTCAAAAAGATAGAGTTGCGAGGCAGAGAAGTCTGCCTGCCGCCGCTCAGGCTCAAGCAATATCGATTGGGAAAGGGCACTGACGAGAGAGTTCATATCAAGTCATAGAAATTTGATCGGCGTGTTCCTGGTTCACAGACACTACTTATGCTTGAACAGTCAAGCGCAAGCAACGCCCCCACCACCAACAACACTGTTCACCGCACCCCGATATGCAGTTGTCGGCTTCTACGACACACGATAAACCTCTTAGCACGCCCCAAACACCAAGTACGGCCCCCTCACGCACGCCAGCAGGGCGGCAACCACACCATGAAGCGTGCTGACCTTTGAGCGGCTTCGGATAACCCGAGCCAGTCCTCGTTATTCTCGACGGTAACCGGCATCGGATGATGCATTTCCACTCCCTTGTCGTCCCAGTCCACATAGCCGGGTGTCGCTGAAGAGGAGTTCCATGGACCATGACCCGTCGTTCCACTCGGAGAAGCATGAGGGCGGCAACCGCGGCAGCCGCGGCTTT
The DNA here is from genome assembly GCF_014201805.1 of Deinococcus metalli. Lineage (NCBI taxonomy): Bacteria > Thermotogati > Deinococcota > Deinococci > Deinococcales > Deinococcaceae > Deinococcus > Deinococcus metalli. Next base: position 123,123 of record NZ_JACHFK010000013.1, read on the forward strand.
ACTGCGCAGACGATCGTCCTGCTTCACCGCCTCCCCACGCTGTTTGACGACGCCTCATTCGCAGGCGTCGTGTACGAGGGCCAGGAGGACTTCGACCTGCACTTCACGCGGCCTGAGGGCAAGCGCCTCCGTGTCGTGCAGTGCAAGTCCATGAGCCTGACCAACCCGGAAGTGCGGGAGATCCTGGACGGCATGTACGAGCGGTACAAAACTGATCCAGACCTCTATGAAGGCTTCGAGCTTGTGGCGCAGGCATTTCGGCCCAAAGTAGACGCTGTGCGGCTAGGTACCCACACCGCCGCGCGGGTGCAGAAGGGGTACGCGGGCACCGCCACGGAACGGAGTACCTCGCCCGACTTCGCAGCCAGGATCGACGCCATGCTCGCCGAGCTGAAGTGCACCTCGGGGATCACGACTGAGTGGGCCACAAAGTACCTGAGCTTCAGCACGCAGATTCCGAGTTACCCCTTTGAAGAGGACTCGGTGATTGGCCCGTTCGTGCTGGGATGCATAGCCTGCCAGCAGTTCGAAGTTCAAATTCCCACGCCGTTCCGGTACGCCGCTGCCACACTGCATCAAACCTTTGAACTGCATATCCAAGAGTTCCTGACCCGGCAGGAACTCGCACAGATTGTTCACGATGCCTGTCGGGACTACAAGGATCAGGTTCAGCGAACTGGTATGAAGATCCACATCGACCACTGGCGAGACCTGGACGGACGCGCCATCAGTGAGGCAGACCAGGTCTTCAGATGGCGTGAGCACTATGATTCCGCTGGACGAGGCAAGGTGCCACCCACCAAAACCACCGAGAAACTCCTCCAGGAGTTGCAAGCCTTCGAAAGCGACAGCATGACCGTATGGAAGGACGTGAACGTCCAGCTCCTGCCTCCCTGCAGCATCGCAGCGGCCTTCATCGTGGGTCACACGTTCCGGCTGACGAAGGAGTACAGGCTGTCCACGCCCTCCGCTCAGGAGTTCTGGGCGTTCGACCGGGACATGTCACAGGCTGGTGACATTCACCTCAAGGTGACAGGAGAAACACCCGGTCAGGACACCAACAGTGCGGTCGTCGCCCTTGGCGTTGGTCGCGACATCACTGCCGCGGTCAGAGGGCATGCCGACGCCCACGGGCTCAGAGGTAAATTTGTTGCGTACCAGACGAGTGTCAGCCAACTTAAAGAACATCAAGCACGCAAAGTCGCCGACGACTTTATCAGCGCTCTGCGTGGCCTTGATGGTGTCGGCATCACGGACATTCACCTGTTCTACGCCGGGCCGATTGCGTTGGCCGCGATGATCGGCTCACTCATGAACAAGATCGGCCGGGTGCTGATCTATGAACGGGACGACCAGAAAACGTACCATCTCGCCTTCAGAGTGGACACCCAGACCTCCTGAAAGGGGGTAAGGGTCGGGCGATCTGTCGCCGAGCGTGCGCACGCCCCCTGGGTACCCTCGGGTGTTACGAATACCCGAGAGTGCCTTGGTACGCTGGGGCATGTTTCTTCGCTGGGTCAGGATCGAGAACCTGCGCTCCCTCGAGCAGCTGGAGCTGTCCTTCGACGCCGGCGGCAAACCCCGCAAATGGACCCTCCTGCTGGCCGAAAACGGCACCGGCAAGACCACCCTCCTGCGCGCCATCGCCCTGGTCACCGCCGGCAGCGACGCCCTCGCCGGCCTGCTCGGCGACATCGACAGCTGGGTCCGCAACGGCGCCCAGCGCGCGAAGATCGAAGCTCAGATCGCCACCGCTGACGGGGAGACCCGGGATATCGCCTTGACCATCGAACGCGGGGATACGCTGGCCAGCCTCCTGAGCCGCAACCAGGACTCCATCGTCCTCCTCGACGACGCCCTCAAGCACGCTGACCGCAACTACTTCGTGGTCGGGTACGGAGCGTCCCGCCGCCTGGCCATGACCACCAGCACGTCCGGGTTCAGCGTCCGGGAGAGCAGTGGGCTCTCCCGGCGCACGCAGGCCGTGGCCACCCTGTTCTCCAACGACGCGACCCTGTACCCGCTCAGTGCGTGGATCAAACAGCTCGACTACCAGGGCAAGGGACTCGCCACCGTCCGGAACACCCTCAACCGGATGCTGCCCCCTGGCACCCGGTTCAAGGGCATCACCCGCAAGACCGGCGAAGTCCTGTTCAGCACGCCAGATGGAGACGTGCCCCTCGAGCGCCTCAGTGACGGGTATCAGAACGTGGTCGCGTGGTGCGGTGATCTCCTGCGTCAGATCACCGAGGCCTTCCCGGACCGCAGGGATCCATTCAAGGCGCGCGGCCTGCTGTTGGTCGATGAAATCGATCTGCACCTGCATCCCATCTGGCAGCGGCAGCTGATCGATTTCGTCACCAACCAGCTCCCGAACTTTCAGATCGTGTGCACGACCCACTCCCCGCTCACCGCTCAGCAGGTGGGTCCAGGTGAGCTGATCGTCATGCGTCGCCTGGCGCCGGATCAAGCTCCCCAGCTGGACCCATTCGAGGGCGACCCTCGACTGCTGCGGATTGACCAGCTGATCGTGAGCCCCATCTTCGGCATCGAAACAAGTCTGTCGCGCGAACTCGAGGTGGCCCGCAGCGCGCACCGATCGGGAAGCAGCGCTGGCAAAACCTCGCGTACCCTGGTCGACCCCGCCGTGGAGGACAGTCAGCTCGCGCCCAGCATCGAGACCAGTTCCCTGGAACGCCAGCGCATCGACCTCCTGAAAGAAATCCGGGACGCGCTGTCGGATACGCAGTCCGGCGAGGTGCATGCGGTCACCGAGACGACATGATCGCGCTCACGCACGACCGCCGGGCGGCTGTTATTCCCTCCACGTTCCGCGGAAGCAATCAGAAGCGGCGTGAACTGACGCTCCTGAAAGCACAGCGGGAGGGCACCACCGCGCTCAAGAGCAGCCAGTGGAAGGGCGCCAAGGCCCAACTCCGGGCAGAAACCCAGCGGAAGTGTGCTTATTGCGACGCCCCGGCCGCGGCGGTAGCGCACTGTGACGTGGAGCATTACCGGCCGAAGAGTATCTACTGGTGGCTGGCCCTGTGCTACGACAACTACCTGTACGCCTGCCAGATCTGCAATCAGGTGCATAAAGGCGACCGCTTTCCCATCGCCGGGCCGCCCCTGACGGGTCCGGTCGTCCACGGCGTATCCGACCAGGCCCTGCAGGCACTCGTGGGAACGTTCGCGCCTGACCCGCTCGATCTTCCGGCGCTGCCGGCCCATCTCGCGGCGTGGGCTGCTGAGCGGCCCCTGGCCGTCAATCCGTACCTGGTCGATCCCGAGCCGCTGTTCGCTTATGAGGCCGATGTCGCCCTGCAGGAAGTGTCGATCGTTCCGGAACCGACCCAGACTGCCGCAGAACAGGAGGTTGCCCGTCAGAGCATTGGGCTGTACGGCCTGAACCGTGAGGAGCTGCGGCTGCAGCGGTACATCACGTTCGAGATCCTGTCGCTGGCGCACGAGGGGCTCGTCGAACAGCCGAACAATGCCCGCATGCGGGCCATCCTCGAACGCCAGGTTGCCCCTGAACATGAATTCAGCGGCATGTGCCGGTACTTCGTCCGGCGCGTCTGGGACCATGACGTGTGATGAGTGACCTTGCGCACGACACCGCCAGACTCGCCACCACCCCAGCCGCCCGGCAGGGGAGAACCGGGACTGGCCTGTGTCTGTCCGGCGGTGGGTACCGCGCCGCGCTGTTTCACCTGGGCGCGGTGCGGCGAATGCATGAGCTGGACCTGCTCGAAGACCTCCGGACGGTCTCGAGCGTCTCGGGTGGCAGCATCCTGGCCGCCCGCATGGCCCAATTGCCATGGAGTACGGGGACGGCCATCTCCCCGCAGGGCTTCCAGAACGTACTTGCCGAGCCCACGTACCGGCAGGCCGACCGGGATATCCGCACGTACCCCATCGTGCGCCGGCTCATGCCCTGGAACTGGCGCGGGCCGACCGCCATCCATGGCGTCTCCGATTTGCTCGACGATTACTGCGGACACCTGAAGGTCCACGAGCTGCCCCAGGTACCTAACTTTGTGTTCTGCGCGACGGATCTCACACATGGGACGAACTGGATCTTCTCGCAGGACAGGATCGGTGGTCACAAGGCCGGCTACGCGAAGTCCTGGCGGCTTGACCTGCCGCTCTCGCTCGCTGTGGCGACCAGCGCGTGCTTTCCCCCCGTGTTCGCCCCAGTGGAGTTAGCGCTGTCGCCGAAGAAAGGCAAGGTGCTTCTCAACGACGGCGGCAACTACGATAACCTAGGCCTGGAACCAGTGTGGAAAAGTCACGAGCTGGTGTTCGTCAGTGATGGAGGCACGCCCTTCCAGTACGGTGTGAAAAGCGGTCTAATTGGCCACCTGACGCGGTTCATCACCATCTTGGACACGCAGTCGCGCAGCCTGCGCAAACGGTGGCTGATGGCCAGCGACTCGCAGCACACCCTGACGGCCGTGTACTGGTCGGTGGGCCGCAGCGTCCACACATACAGGAAGTACCTTCCGGCCGACGCCGAATGCCTGACACTGGGGTACTCCCAGGAGCTCGCCCGCCGCATTGGTCTGATCCGTACGGACTTCAACCGATTCTCCGAAGGCGAGCAGGCCGTGCTCGAAAACCATGGGTATCTGCTCGCAGACGCGGCCCTGCAGGCATTCTTACCAGCGGGCAGCCGCCCCCACTCGTGGCCAGCCTTGCATGTCCCCCACTCGGCGTGGCTGGATCCCAATCTGGTAGATCAAGTAGTTCCCACCGAACAAAGAGTTCAATGAAGGCCTGCACATTGCTTAATTTGGAAGGTTAAAAAGTACATTCTGGACTCAGTCGGGTTGGACTGACCAATAGGGGAACGGCAATCTTTCTAGTTCAGGCGGCTGCCGTATGCTGAAATTTGCAAATCAGCCCCCATCGCAAATGGGGCACCCTCAGTCAGCTCGTCCCGTCGCAAATGTCCTGAAGACACGCGTCTATTTACCACGGTAGTATCGGATCAAAGGGGGCGCATCGTCTTGGTCGGGTGTCATGTGACGAATGTAGATCTCGTCTAGGTCGAAGTTTGCCGATGGAGTCTTGTATTCCTTATCAATGAACACGAATTGCGTGTCCTGCAACTCGTTTGTAGCTAAGTCATAAAGCATATCGTGGAAGCCTTCGAACTGTTCGCGATTCTCGCGCTCGCTGATGTTCTTCATGGGGCTGTCGATCATTAGGATCTTGGGAAGCGGCGCGTTTTCTAAAGCAGCTAATCTATGTAGAGCGATAGCGAAACAGCATTTAAACAGGGTTTTTTTACCGCCACTAGATAAGTTCGAGAAGCTGGTAAATACCATGTCCTGCTCGCCTGCCGTCGCCACGCGTGGAAAGAAATCAGGAGCTTCAAAGGTTACAATGTCGTTTCTGTTGAAACCAGCCAGCTTGGCACGAACTAGACAATCGAGGAAGAGCGTACGGAGGCGCTCTAAGTTGCGCGAATCCTGCTGGGCCTCTGAGCGGGCCCCTTTCAGAGCCTCTTTCAGTGCTTTTTCCTCAACTGCTAACACGTGTGCGCTGGCGACATTCTGTTCAATGACCTCAGGCAGCCTCCGCAGGCGTTCCAAGTCGAGACGTTCACGCTCCAACGCAGCGAGTTGGCGCTCGATGTCGAGATTTTGGGAAAGGTACTGGGAGTCATACCGGGCCAGAGCATCATTGATCTGGCGGTCGACGAAAGCTTTTTCCCGCTGGGCGCGCCGTAAATCTCCCTCCAAGCGGCGCAGGGCTGCGCGTTGCCGCCCGGTAATATCCTCAAGTTCTTCAATGCGCAACTTGAGATCTGCGTTGACGAGTTCATGCTCATCTCCAGAGACTTCACGCGGCTCCTCCTGTCCACACACGACGCAGTGCGCTGCAGGACGGTCGGGCAGTGACTGGGTACACCTGGGGCAGTGCGTGAAGTTGACGCTGCCAAGGACTGCGCGCGCGCCACTGTCACGTTTGAATTTGTGCCGCAAGCCAAAAAGGTCGTTGAGTTGACGTTCGTCGCGCCGAAGCAGCGTGTCAACCTCCTGCATCTCCTGTTCGATGTCAGTGATGTCCTGAAATACTTCACGGGCCTGTCCCCTCAGCCGGTCGACCTCGTGTTCACCATTTGGGAAGCTGGCCTCGCGAGCCTGCTGACGCTGTTCCTGTAACTCTTTAATTCGGCGTTGCAAAGCGGCGATCTGCCGCTTCACGCCCTCTACCGAGGTCACGCCAACTTCAACGAGGGCTTGCCGCAGGGCGTCCGCGCTGCTCTCAAGGACTGCACGCCTTTGCCGCACCTGATCCAATTTCGCTTCCAGTTCAGAGACGTGCTCTTGGTGATACCCCAATACGTAACGCAAAACGTCGCGCGCTTTGAGGCGCTTAGCAAACTGTGCTTCTCCGTCTAGATCGAAGAAGTTGCTGTCGATCTCGTCCTGATCCAAGTAGCAGAAGTTCCAGAGATCGCGGAAACTGAGGCGTTCAAGCGGACTGCCGTCGTTCACCTTGCTTTTGCGGACACGGGCGATCGGCAGGCCCGCGAGGAGGAATAACAAGTCAGAGAGGATTTCTACACCTGTACCTGGCAAGACTTCACCTGCCGCTTTACGGGCGGGCAGCGCAAGGGAAATTTTCCGTCCCTCCTGGATCCATTCCGCGATGATCTGATCGCTGCCGACGTCACGCCGCACCTGTAGGCGGGTTTTTCCGATGACTAGGTCGAGGGTCGCGGAGACGAACTCGGCTTGCAGGGCAGGTGTGGGATCGAAGCGGCCACCCAGGCAGTAGTCGACCAACCGGGCGATGCTCGTCTTGCCGGCTCCAATCTGGCCGTAGAAATACGTGAAGCGCCGAAAGGGAACTCGTTCCACATCCTGCTTGAGGTCGAGGATAAGCTGTTCAATCCGGAAGTTCACAGGTCGATTTCCTCTCCCCACTTCATCTGGACGAGTTCGGGGAACGTCTCGTACACGAAATTCTTGATCCTAGTCGCACTCATGTTCCCGAACTGCTTCTGGACGATGACGCTGCGCGCAGCCATGTCAGCGAATTCCTCTAAGGCGGCCAGCCGTTCAGCGGCCTCGTGCCCGGCGGCCGTGAGTTCCACCATGACCGTGCGGCCTTCGAGGTGGGTGGAAGCAAGGCCCTTGGCCACGAGGAGCCCGATCCACTGACGGTATCGCCCGTCCCAGGGACCATACTTGAAACGGATCATCTTGCTTTCAACCGACGACCGTTCAAACTCCCTGATGCTGAACTTCACAGGTTTCTTTTGCACCCGCTTCAGAGCTCGTTCGAGCCCGACTGGGTAGCGCAGCAGGAAGTCCAATTTTGCCAGCTTCATGATGCCCGCCACCGGCTTATGTTCGGAGCGCGCATTCAACAGGATCAATAGTCGGGCCATGTGCAGTTCCGGATCCTGCTCTACCTGGGCAGCTTTGTTGAGCAGGCGGAGGCTCACGAAGCTGCCTTCACATCGAATCGTGGACTCCACCAGATGCGGCAGTCTTCAGTTAGCAACCCTAGGATGCCGAATAGTCGATCGGAGTCTTGGTTGCAGACTTTAGATTGCTCCTCAGCGGCGATACGGCGGAATTCATCGCGTATTGCCACGTACAGCTGCTTTCCCCAGGGAGGCGGGAGCTGGCTCGCCGTGACATGCTCGTCAGCGTAGACGCCTTCCACAATACTTTCGAGCTGCCGCAGATCCTCTGTGGCCACAGCGATATCGATCTGTTGCTGCTCCCGGACCCACTCGAAGGCGGAAAGCAGCCGACGTTTCATGCTTGTGACCTGCTCTTCCAGGCCACCAGCCTCGAGCTTCTTGACGAGCACCTGGTGCCCATCCCGGAGTGGGGACGAGGCGAGGTCTCCTTCCAGCGCCACGCCGCTACCCCGTCGTCCAGAACGGGCACGACTAAGTGTCGTTGCAATGTCGGCGATGGCGACACGCTTGGTGCGCGGCATGGTCACACCGCGCTTCACGTCACCGCCAGGCAAGACCCGTGCGTCGGCGTCGACGGGCAAGCCGGACGCGTGGGTGAACTGCTCGACAAGTTCTCGAACGAGGCGGCGGAGTTGTCCCGGTGTCATGTGCGTGCATTCCGCATGGCTGGGTAGCACGTCGGCAATGAGTTCCGCCTCAAATCCGAAGAGATCCGGCCCAAGGGCAAATTCAGTTCTTTTGAGAACAGTCAGGAGGGTGGCCGCGTCGCATTTACAGGCAGCTCGAAGCTTCTCGAACCCTACTGCTACACCTGCCGGTAAATCTGCCGGATCGGTGCAGCGGCGGCAAGCGTCGAGGAGGAGTTTCGGACTGGTGGCCTTGATCTCGTCCTTGGCATCGGCTTCGACCTCACGCAGTTCGGTATTCGAAACGAACACGAAACGTTCGACCTCAGCGCCGTGCGCTTGATGAAGGTCTATGAATCGCCTGATTGACTTGACGAGCGCCTTCTCGGTGAGCGTCCAGTATCCGAGCTCTTTTTTACGGGTCTTGACCTGAAATGCGTGTGTTCGTCCGGATGCGAGCTCCCCAAGCAGGTCCTCGTGATGCTCACAATAAATTCCTATGAACTCGATCCCGCCAGTGCCCCGGAGTGCCCCCAGCGCCAGCATCACGCCGTAAGCATGCTGGTACCGGTAACGTTGGAGAGTCTCGTCGCCTGGATCGGTATGGTCAATGTTCTCAATCATTTGGGAAAAGGGGATGCTTTAGTTTCCTGTATGGCTGATCTGGAGCCTACCATCAAGCTCGGAATGAGAGTGCCCCAAGTATGGTTCCGGCCTATGAGGTAAGTGGAAGTCGGGTCAGCAGTCACTCATGTCTTTTCGGGCATCTGGCATAATTCTATTTATGCCAGATGATCTGAGAGGGCCAGGGGAGCTCCAGATTTACCGGGGTGACCTCCTGGCCCTCACCCGCGAATGGACCACCCTCCACGATGACGAGCTGCGCCGCCGGGCTGTTCGGGCGGCCGGCGACAAGGACATCGCGGTGCTCGTCAGCCTGACCACCGCCCACCTGAGTCACGCTGGCGGCTCCGGGGTGCTCACCAGTCCGCATACCGTCAAAGCCTACGAACTCGGCGTGCGGCAGTTCCTGGCGTGGGCTGAGGGGCAGGCGGTCAATCTCCTGCGCCCCGGACGGCATGACGGTCAGTCGTACGTCAATGCCCTGCTGGCGGCCGGCCGGGCTCCTGCCGGCGTCTCGCTGCGTGTCGCGGCCGCGAATGCCCTGTACCGCGCGCTGCGCTGGGCCGGCGCCACCGAGGCGCTGCCGTTCCAGGACGTCACCGTCCCGGTCGACCGCACCCCCGGCATCATCAAGCGGCCGCCGTACACCGAAGACGAGCTGCATGACGTGCTGCGGGTCGCGGACGTGCAGGCCCGGTTTCTGTTGCTTCTCACCGCCCACGGGGGGCTGCGGATCAGTGAGGCCCTGAAGCTGAAGTGGGACGACCTCGATGGTGCCGCCCGGCGCTTGACCGTCACCGCCGGCAAGGGCCGCAAGACCCGCGTCGTGGCCATGAGCACCAGCCTGGGACGGGCGGCCCGCGAGTACCGCGCGGTGTACGGGCCGGGCGGGCAGGAACAGGTCGACCGCAACCGCACGACCCCGATCGACCGGGTGTTCCGCTTTGCCGATTCGGAGACGGCGCGGTATCACCTGAAGAAGGCCTTCGGGCAGGCCGGCGTGACGTTCCGGGGGTTTCATCCAGGGCGCAAGTACGCGGGGACACGGCTGCTCCAGCAGGTCAAGGACTTCGGCCGGGTGGCCGCGCACCTGGGGCACGAGAGCGTCGACACGACGAGAAAAGGCTACGCCGCGCTCGCGGTGGACGACCTCAAAGACGACTTGGCTGGGTGGTAGTCCGATTGGCGCAGTCGCGTACAGGGTGCCACTTGAAAGAATAGAGCTGGAGTGGGCGCCGCGTTCACGCAGTTGCCCAGAAATGCATCGGCGTACGCGCGTATCCTGCGTCTATGCCAGAGAGTGACGACTACCTAAGGTCTGTACTCAACAAATACCCCCCCGGTCCAATGCTCAGTCGGCTGCAATCATGGTCAAAGCAGACGTGGACAGAAATTTTCAGGATCTAGACAGCTCTTTCTATTCAGGATCATATGCGAAGGGAACAGCCGTGTGCACATGGCGGGGCGCGGTTCAGACGTCGACATCTTCCTCTCCGTTCGGTCCAGCAGTACCCTTTCAGATATCTATGAAGCGGCGTATAGCTTCGCTGCCAGCAGGAATTGGCAGCCTAAACGCCAAAACGTTTCGATTGGCGTGATTCACAGTGGGTATGACATAGATTTGGTTCCCGGTCGGATCATCCCCGGCTATCAGAATTTTCATAACCTCCATGTCCGAAAGACTGGCACCTGGCAGCAGACCAACGTGTCGCAGCACGTTCGAATCGTCTCTCAATCTGGTCGACTGGACGAAATCCGCCTTCTGAAAATCTGGCGAAACCTTCATGGGCTTGACTTCACTTCTTTTTTCCTTGAGCTATTCGCGTTGGAGGCGTTGAGTGGCCGGTCGTATAACAACCTTGCAGACAATTTCTGGTATCTCCTGGGAGAAATCGAGGCCAGAATTACCAGTACAGTGATCATCGACCCCGCGAATAGCAACAACAGAATCTCAGATTCAATGACGCCAGCCGAAAAAGTTCGGGTGCGGGATCAAGCCCGCGCATCCAGGGGCCTTCAGTCCTGGAATCAGGTGGTCTGGTGAGCGGGCCTGGCCGTCTGGAGGATATTTACGCCGCGGTGAACACGAGGTTCGTGGCCGAGTTGAGCGCCGCGCAGAATGCGCTTCAGCATCCGACGATGAAGGGGGACACGACCGAGGCGCAGTGGATCGAGGTGCTGTCCACACACCTCCCAGCGCGCTACCGCGTGGGCACCGGGCAAATCATCGATCACCGTGGAGCGGTCAGCCAGCAGATTGACGTTGTGATCTATGACCGTACATACACCCCCCTGCTCTACAGCCAGCAGGGCGCCCAGTACATTCCAGTCGAGTCTGTGTATGCCGTGTTCGAGGTCAAGCAGAACCTCTCAAAGGCGCACATCCACTATGCGCAGGACAAAGTCAAATCGGTTCGGGCGTTGGACCGAACCTCGGCCCCGATCTACAGTGCAAACGGGCCAGTGCCGGCCCGTCCGCTCTTTTCTATCGTGGGTGGCCTCCTGACGTACCAGTCTGATTACACGCCGAGCTTGAGTGATGCCATGGTCGCTGCCCACTCCCTTGCCCAGGAGGACCGGCTCGACCTGGGCTGCGTTGCCGCGGACGTGGCATACGCGTTCAGTTTCGCTAGTACTGGGTCGATCGCCATGACCACGTCTGCCAAGGCGCCTGTGGTCGCCTTCTTCCTGATGTTGCTCGAGCGCCTCTCCTCTCTCGCGACTGTGCCGGCGATCGATTACGGCAAGTACCTGACGTTTTTCGAGTGCCAGACCGTCCCCCATCCTGGGGACGAAACCACACCCCTTCCTGAAATACACGCCAGCGGCTCTCCTCAGGAGTAATTCTCGAAACACACATGTCTCAAAACACTGGCATATCGAGGTGCCGGCATCTCAGGATTTTAAATCCCAGACACACTGGTGTTGCTGTGTTTTGATGTGTTAGAATTCCAGTGTGATAAGGATCAGTTTGCTGTCCCGCAAAGGCGGCGTCGGGAAAACGTTGTGCAGCATGGGACTCGCTCAGGTTCTGGCCGAGCGGCACCAGGTCGCGGTGCTGGACCTCGACCCAGAAGGCTCTGCCCGGGCGTGGGCCAACGATGCGAACGCCCAGGGCATTCCCCTTCCCTACCACGTCTACGGACCCGTCGAGGCTGCCATGCGGCTGGACGCCGACTACCTGATCGTCGATACCCCGCCAAACGATCCGAAAACCCTTGCGGCCACAGCCAAGGTGTCGGATGTCATCCTGGTGCCCATTCAGCCAGGCAAAGGGGAAATTGATCGTCTCGAGCCCACCATGGATGTGCTGCGCGATGGTCACTTCAAGGACGGCGCCCGTTTGGGCCTGCTGCTGAATTACATCGAGCACGACAATCTGAGTGCCGCGATGCCACAGGCGCTGGAGCAGCTCAACTACCCGCTGGTCGCAACCATCAGGAAGTCGGTCGAGTACCGCCGGGCGTTCGGCGCGCTGATCCCGGCACCGCTGCTCAGCCCGTTCCGCCAGGCACTCACGGAGGTGGGCATCGATGCCTAAGCCCAACCCCAAGACGGACCTTAGTGGCCTGCTGGGGGCCGCCACCCGTGCCAAGGACATCGAGCGGCCGCGGATCGAGGATGAAACACCAGTACCTCAAAACACTGCAACACCAGAATTTCAGGAAAGGCGGGTCAACGTGGCGGTGCGGGAATCTGTCCATAAACCGCTGCGCTTATACTCGGTCAAGTCCGGGCGGCAGGTGCGGGATCTGGTCGAGGAGGCCGTCGAACGGTACCTCAAGGACGTTGGAGAACTGTAAGGTCGCCAGGTCTCACGCTCGTGATGTCTTGAAACACACGTTCTGAGCAACACCCGTGTGTTGCTCAGAATGGCTCTCATGGCCCGCTCGTGGAGGCCATTGACGCAGCGCCGCCCATCCTGGCCCGACATGCGGCCGAACCCGTGGACGTCACCAGCCCGCCGCTCGTCAAGACCGAACGACCCTCTGGCAAGTCGGCTTCCTCTGCCCACCGCCCCGCTGCGCTGACATGGGCCGGTCTGGCCACACTCTTTCCAACTGTCGCGTCGGGGGTCCCGTCTTCGCACGGACGGTGACCTCGTGAGCATGCCGTCCGTGGTCACTCACCGCGCCCGTAACACCGCACCTTCAGATCATGGTACGTGGGTGACCACCGCTCAACCGACGTTGGGTGGACAGGGCACCCAGGATGATGCAGAGCCATGACACTGAAATGTTAGCGCGCGGATCGGTGAGCACATCCGGCCTTCGATGTTTCTAGACTTCAGAACACTGCAACATCACAACATAGGATTGCCCTGGCGGGGCGTTGCCATGATGCTGAGCGCTACACCGGAACCCACCCGCAGTGTGCTGCCAGCATCTGACACCACCGCCGGGAGCGGTGGGCATCTGTACCCCGAGCGGAACCGAACGTGCGCGAACAATAGCCAATGTTCCACAACCTGACGGTACCCACACATTCGTGTCCCGCAATCCTGATGTCTCACAACATCAGAACATCACGGTACTGGTGGTGTCCGTCAGGGCCTGAGCGCGTTTGATGGCGCACTGTCCCCACCGCGGGTCTGGAGCGACGTGCGAGGTGCCCACCAGCAGGCCCGCCGTGAGCCAGTGCCCCGGCCCAGACCGCGTGCCGACGTCGACAGCCCGATTGAATCTCAGGCCTCGCGTGGATGACCGTACGTGTCGCTCAGAAGGTCGAGGAAAGCGATTCGTCTTCTGAGCGTGGCGGCAGAGGAGGTTGAAGATACGCCACACCAGCATCCGACCTGGCGCTGAATGACTCCCTGACGATGTCCGCAGCGGCCTGCATCGGCGGCAGACCGATGTAGGCCTGCCGGAGAGTGGGAAGCTGGTCGGATTCCTCGGGGGTCAGAAGCGCGGCCAGGGTCAGGAGGTCGAGTGCATGTTTGCGGGCATACGCCGGCCTTGGCCCGAGGTCGCGCTTCCCCCGGTGCTCGTCAGCGAAGGCGTGAAGTTTCATCAGCATCAGCGTGAAGGGATGGGGGAGCGTGACACGGCCCGTGCGGTGTTGACCGTCCGTGCCCGATCCCCCGACATCAAACGTGAGGCCTGGTGCATCCAAGGCAATGAGTTCCGGCGTGGCATATGCATGCAGGGACGGCTCACCAGGCGCATGCTTGGTCGCGCCGACTCGCATGGCATTGACCTTCACTGCGCCTGCGTCCGGGCCTGGCAGCGGGGACAGGAAATCAACCTTGACTTCCTGACCGTTGGGTCCACTGCTGCCGGATTTGACGAACTGAAAATACGGAACCTTGACCGTTGTCGTTGGCGGCCTAAAAATGGAACTTCCGCACATTTGATGATGGGAATTTAGCTGAGGCGCACCATCGGTCATGGACTTTCAGGCGTTCCTGC
>NZ_JACHFK010000014.1:0-15000 GCF_014201805.1 Deinococcus metalli
CCCCACCAGTCAGGAGGTGAACCGGAAATGACAGCAGGCTGGGTGGTCAAATTTAACCCGCCGAAAGTGGTCAATTTTAAGTCGCCGTTGACAGATCAGGACGACCTGGATCAGCAGAAGGCCTCGCGGGCCACCCAGAAGCTTGCCGGATCGGGCGTGACGCTCACGCCTCGTGACGTGTCGTGGGACGCCTGGGCCGCGGCCCATCCCGACGAGGAGCGTGACCTGGTGCTGTCCTGCGTCGACAACAATGAAGCGCGCCATGCCATCCAGCGCACCATGCCCGGGGTGATCCTCAGTGCGTCGACCTCCGGCATGCGGGCGCAGGTGGTTGCCTTCGAACGCCGCCCCGGCGAGGCCTGTCTGCGGTGTCGCAATCCGGTTGAAGCCATTGCCTCAGATGAAGTGGTGATCTCGCGGTTGCGGGCGCAGGATGCCGCCACACGCGCCCGGCTCGCGGTGGATCAGGGCATCCATCCAGACGATCTCGAACGGTACCTGAACGATCCTCAAAAGCACTGCGGCTTGATCAGTGGGGAAACCCTTCAGCGGTTCGGCCACGGCTCCGGAGAGCGCGCGTGGTCCGTGGGCTTCGTGTCAGTCATGGCCGGTGTGATGCTCGCGGCCGAGTACGTCCGCAGATCATTGGGTGTGCCGGCCCACCGCCTGTCCGGATCCGGCAATCTGGCACGGTTTCAGTTCTGGTTCCCGGATTCTTCTCTGAACACTACCTGCCACTGGCCTCAGGCCGCCGATTGCGTGTGCACCCGTCCGAGCTACCGTGCGGCGGTCGCGGCCCACCCCTGGCCGTAGGGTGGAGCAGGGGCGCGTGCACGGATACACACCTGCATGAGCCGTTACTGCCCATTGACCCTCAACCTCACGCGGTGGGCCCGCAGGGCCCGGTACAGCTGTTCTCCAAGATCCACCCGCCTTGCCACGTACACCGGATCCCGGAACGGGGCGACCAAGCGGACGATCACCTCGTCCGCCGCCGCCGTGAGCACGTACCGCCGGCCAGTGGCGTCCACGCCCACGATGGCATGCCGAGCGGTATGCACGGACAACCGCGTGCCGCGCATCCAGATGTTCCCGAGCTTCCCGTCTGGAAGGCCCTGCACGTCCACCCGATAGCGCCCACGGACTCCCTTCACCTCGAGCTCGAAGGAACCGTCGGCCGCCGGGGTGAGCCAGGGCAGCGCAGGCACGCGGCCGACCGTTCTCCGGGCCAGCCCGCGCACCCGCGCACTCGGCTCCTCGTTAGGATCGGGAGCGTACTCGTGCGCGCTCCAGAACCGCAGGGCGAGTTGCTCGTACTCCAGGACGCTCATGACGGCCGTGCCGGCCTCTGGCCATGTCACCTGCAGGCGCTCCCAGGGCAGTAGCGTCCAGCGGTGGGCGGCCCACTGCCCGAAGCGGATTCGCTGCGAGGCGGCAAGGATGACTGGCACCTGCGCGAACGTGACGATCTGCCCGTACCGGGCGAAAATCCCGACGATGTCCGCCAGGCCGACGGTAAGCGTTCCAGAGCGAACCAAGTGCCGCGCAAGAACACGCTCCAGACCGATATGGCTCAGGCGGTCGAATTGGTACGCATAGGTGGGCCGGTGAAGCGAGAGCGGGAGATGCCGTCGTTCCGCCTGGAGTTGAGGATGACGACGTTCGAGCTGCAGCCGCCGGCTGCGCTGGTGCCGTTGAAGGCCTGTGATCTGCACCGTGCTGGCAATGGCCTGCAACGCTGGCGGGCCACTGAACACGCTCTCCTCCAGGGTAAGCGTGAAGGCCTCCGACGGGCGGTCCGTCACCGGGCGAGCGGAAGCGGGGTGACCTCGGTGTCGAGGGTGGCGATCACCACCATGTACCCCTCGTCGATCAGCCACGTGCGGGCGTTGTCCCAGGAACTGCCCGGACGCAGCCGCGTGCCCTCTTCCGCGATGAACACCCAGATCACGTCCACATCGGCGTCCGTGTAACTGCTCGTGCGGCGCTGGACGTTCTCGAAGGAGATGGGGGACACCTGTGCCTCCACGGCGAGGCGGGTGGCGTCCGTCATGGTGAGCAGGGCGTCCGCGATGCGGCCGGCGTCCTTCACGCGCGCCTCGTATTCGAGCGAAGCGACCCGCGCGCCGTAGTGGATCTGCAGGGCCTCAGCGGCCGTCTGTTTGAGGAGCCGGTGGCGGGGGGACTCCGTCTCCAGTTCCCTGTGGGCCGGGCACTCGCTGGCGTCCCTGAGGTGGCGGAAGTGCCATTCCCGCACAGCTCCCAACACGGGAATCATCGCGACATCGCAGAACTTGCAGTGCCATTCCTGGGTTCGGATGTCGTCGGCGGTGAAAGTGCGCCGCAGGGCCACCATGTCGCGGGGTTCGGACTCGCCGGTGGGCGTAGTGGTCACCGCAGACAGCATGTCAGCTCACCGGCCCAGAAGGCCACGGCGGCGCAGGGGGCGGCGTACCGACCAGTAGCTGTCCCACACCATCAGCAGTACGGCGAACGTGAACCACGTGACGCCGACCAACGACCAGGCGTGCAGGAGCAGGATGACCAGTGGCGTGAGGAACACGAACGCGAGCATCAGGCCGCTGCCCATTCGGGTTGCCCGCAGCCACGGGACGTCGTGGCCGAACCCGGTGCGGCTGCCGGCGACCGCGACGCCGACTGGGACCACGGTGCGGAGCATCCAGAGGAGATCGTCCTGACTGACGCCGTCGAGCGACAAGGTCAGGCCCAGCACGAGCAGGGCGACGATGAGCAGGGTCAGGGCGCGGCGCAGGCCGTTCAGTGAGTTCACGTCGTCTGCGCTCGGCCGGTGCAATTCGTGGGCGGAGGCGTCGAAGGGCGGGTGGGTCGTGAGGGCACTCCAGACGAACTGAAGGGCATGCAGGACTGGCTGCTTGACCTCAGCGCACTCGTCGCGCCATTCCTGGACGCGGTCTTTGCGATCCTCGGCGGCGAGGGCCTCGGCGAGCGCGAGGAGAAGCGCGGTCAGGACTCTGGTCATGCGGTCGCCCCCTGCCCTAGCGTTTGCATGGCGGCCTTCAACTGAGTTTCGGCGAAAGGTATGCCGCTGGCCGTGAGGCGGAAGTACCGGCGTCGGCGGCGGCCTTCGGCGGACTCGTCGATGTCCTCGGTGTGGGACATGACGTAGCCGGCGCGCTCGAGTTTGTCGAGAATCGGGTAGAGCGCGCCGTTGCTGATGCCCAGGGCGCGCTGCAGTTCGAGGCCGTAGTACGGGTCGTCCAGGCGCTGGTGCAGCGCGCGGAGCACCATGAGCATGTTGAGCGACATTCGGATTCCTGCCATATGTTGGATTAGACCATGCCCCATGTGCTAAATCAAGTCATGCGGCTGGACATTGTGCTCCCCTGGTTGGAAACGCTGTCATTCCCGCCAGCCACGGTACTTTCTAAGCTAAAGCTTGCGCTTTGACATCTCGCGGAGGATGGTCACCGACTCCTTGTTGTAGGGATCTTCGACGCCTCCGTCCTCCCCAGACATCAGCCCACCCATATTCCACAGCAGTTGACCGAATCGCTAGTTGGGTGCCGCTTCCACGGCCTCAAGCAGCAGCGCCACAATTTCCCGGTTGGCTTCCAGACGGATCATCGACATACCGGGAGTGTCCCATGCGGCGAGCACGCCACAGGGTCTGACGGAACGTCGATCGTCCTCCGGTTGTCAAGGTTCTTGAACGCCGGTCAAAGGCATGACATAGCGCCTAGCACCCAGTTCGTGCCAACGTGGGAGTGGTCGTGTCTTCGTCATTCGATTCCATGTGCCGTCTAGGAATGTAGGGAAATAGGTCGCTATTTCTCTAGGTCTTTGACCCATGCCGTCAGCAGTTCTTTGACGACGGTGTTCATGTCCTGTCCGCGCTGCAGCGCCTTGATCTTGACTTCGCGTCGCAGCGATTCCGGCACCGCGACATTCAGTTGCACGATCTTCTCTGTTGGAGCCGCCGGCGTGACGGAAGCAGGAGGAGGGGTGCCCTGGATGTCGGGCGCAGGCTTCGGACTCGCGGTGGTCTCCCCTGCGAATACAGCGCCGAGCTTGGGCCGCTTCGTCATGCCATCAGCTCCTTCCATACGGCCTCGTACTCACCCAGGTCCGTCGGCTCGGCCCCGAAGGCCGCCTTGTAGGCCTCGAGTTCACGAATCCGGCTTTCCATCACCGGCAGGCCGACGAGGGCGTCTTCCGCTTCCTTGGCAAGGCGGCGTCTGGGGTTGTAGCGCGTGAGGAGAATGGCCACGTCGAGTTCTTCACGCTGCGCCTGCATGTCGGCGAGAAGTTCAAGGGTGGGCCGCAGGCGGTCGATTTCCAGACCAGTTGGGGCGACGGGCACGAGGGCGATGTCTGCCAAGCTGGCGGCCCGCATCAGCAGTTCTCTGGAGTTCGGAGGCGTGTCGATGATCACGAGGTGCCCGTCGGCGAGCGGAGCCTTGACCTGCCGGGCGAGGCGGTCGGGTTCTCCCGCAACAACACTGAAGGGCAGTTCAGCGTGGGCCGCCCAGCGGTGGGCGCTGTGCTCGCTGTCCGCATCGATGATGGTGACCTCGTGTCCGGCCGCGGCCGCGACGGCGGCGAGGTATACCGTGGTGGTCGTCTTGCCGACGCCGCCTTTCAGGGAGAGGACTGCGATGGTCTTCACGAGAGCAGCATAGTTCCCTAGGTGCCTAGCTGTCTACAGCAATAGCTATTTATCTATATTTCTAGGTATGTGCTAAACTAGATTCCTAGGAGGAAGTATGGGGAAGCACTACACACGGACGACCGATAAGACGACTGGTCGCGCCATCCGACTGCACCGTCTGATTGCGCAGGAACGTCTGGGCCGTCCGCTGCTTCCGGGGGAGGTGGTACACCACCGGGACGGGAACTCGCTGAACAATGCTCCGGAGAATCTCCTGGTGCTCCCCAGCCAGCGATACCACGCGCATCTGGAGTGCTGCCTGCGGCGCGAGCGGCGCGGCCAGCCAATGCTCTTCCCAGAACTTCTGGAGGGCGCCACCTCGCTGTACTCCGGAAGTCTGTTTGAGAATATCTATCTAGATAGTTAGATCGGTAGGTAAATAGGCCGTGGAGCTGCCTCGTATATCCGTCGGCATGATCGTTACCCCTCGGCTTTGCTTCGAGGGGCCTTCCTGGGCTTCCTGAGAGGCCGCCCAGAATTCCGCGTCTGAGGGGGCGAGAAGGAAGGCCGTCGAGATCGCCGCTACCCACCTTTCTGGTAAACTGAATTACCAGAAAGGTCAAACCTGCCTACCAAGGAGTGCCGCTTGAGCCTGCCCACCCTTTCAGACCAATCCACGGCAGACGCTCCAGCACCACCGCCCGAGTTGTCGCCACACGTGATCCTCCTCCAGGAGATTGACGACATCCATGCTGTCCTCCTCACTCACGCCCAGCACACGCCGGCAACCACCGCCACTACATCAAGGGAGCGTGCGGAGCGCGTCAGCATGCTGACGTGGATCGGCGCTGTGATCGGGCTCGTGCTGCTTAAAGTCATTGATGTGAACGTGTGGGTCTCGCTCACAATTGCCCTCCTCGCGCTCGTGCTGGTGGGCATCTCTTCCTTCATTGCCGTGACATCCTTCTGGCAGGAGTGGCGGCAGCGCCGGGCAGAGACCCTCCTCAGCCTGACAGCAGCGACCACCAGGGAACGGGAACTGGTGAAGGAGCTCCTGCCATTTTCGAGGGCCGCCCTCCTACATGTCGCCGCCTCGGCACGTGCCGCTGACATCCGGGTGGGCATCCGCCTCTCCTTCTTCCTCGGATCCAACCGGGCGGGCGGCGTCCTGGGTGCCCTGGTGCTGGTACTCGGCATCTTCAGTGCCGGCAAATACCTGCAGGACAACCGTGTGGACGTCCCATTTCTGGACTCTCCGATCACTGCCGATCACGTGGTGCTGATCGGAGCCGGTCTGCTGCTCATGACACTGGCGCTCCTTGTGGCCGGCGCGAGCGTGGCGAGTCTGAGCAGCGTCGCCGATCTGCTGGAACGCGTAGCCGCATTGAAGAAGCATCTGGAAGACGAGGAGGGGAGGACGTGACTCTAGAGCTTTACAAGCAAGATCAGCTTGCGCTGTCGCGCACCTGGGTGAACCTCACCCCGGATGAGCGCCGCCGCCGCGCCGTGGCCGCGGTCGCGGAGCAGGACTTGATTACCCTGCTCGACCTGCTCGAAGCGCACCACGTCCGCACGCACGGCCACGTCAGTCCGGAGACCCTGCGCAAGTACCGCCTCGGCGCCCGGGTGTGGCTGACGGCCGCGTGGAATGGCGCCATCAACGTCCTTCACCCGGAAGCTGAGGACACCGACCTGTGGGTGCGGCACCTGGAAGCCTCCGGGAAGAGCCCCGCGAGCGTCGGCGTGCTCCTTGCCGGGGCGCGGGCGCTGTACGCCGCCCTGCGCTGGAGCAAAGCCACCAGAGAAACGCCGTTCACCGACGTCAAGCCCAGGAAGGATCGGCGGCGGCCGTGGGACAAGCGCCAGCCCTATCCGGAGGCGGACGTGCAGCGGCTCCTCGACGCCGCTCCCGTCGAGATGCGGGTACTGCTGCGGCTCGGCGGCATCGCGGGCCTGCGCGCCTCGGAGATCACGGGCTTGAAATGGGGGGATGTCGATCTCGATGGCGGGGCGCTGACCGTCGTGAACGGCAAGGGTGGAAAAACAAGGCGGGTGCTCTTGTCCGCGTCCTTGATCGAGGATCTGCGCGCACTGGGAGGGAAGGCCGAACCAGTGCATGTGATCGGCCGGACGCAGGAAGCAGCCAGGGCCAGGCTGAGAACCCTCTGTGCTCGAGCAGGGGTGTCGTACCTGGGGCTGCACGCGTTGCGGCACACCGCAGGCACCCGTCTCATGCGGGCAGGGTTCCAATTGCAGGATGTGGCGGAGCACCTGGGGCACAGCGACGTGCAGACTGCGCGAACGTACGGTAAATGGGCGGATGACCGCCTCAAAGCGCACATGCGCGATTCCTGACGCTGCACCAATAGGGTGTCAACCCCCTCAATAGGAGTCCAGAGTTAGGGGAGGCGCCGATGAACCAGGGCATGCCGGATCCGTGCCCGATCCTGCGTGGTGCCTTCCATCAACAGGCCAGCAGCCGCGATCGCTCCGAGATGGGCCTGAGGAATGTGCGAGTACAAAGCGGCCCGCAACAGGAAGTCATGGATGTGCATCGTCTCTTCCAGCCGCAGGCCCTGCTGTTTGACGCCGTAGCGCACGAGACCGGCAGCTTGATCGAAATAGATATCCGCGTGGCTGATGGCATTGCGGATGGCTCGATGTGAAAGTGCCAGCAGCGGTGACGCCTTCCCGTTCAGGCCACCGGTGAGCTGATCGAGGACGTCCAATTTGTCAGCGTACACCGCCCGAAAAATCTTGGTGCTCGCCGTCGTTCCGCTCGCTCTGTGGAGGCCAATGACCAGAAAGGGAAGGAGACCGCTCAGAAACTCGTTGAAGTTGAGATGAATACTTTTCGCAGCGTCCCAGAGTCCGTGGACGCTCTTAGCGCTCCCCGCATTCTTGAATGCAATGCACGCCTCTCCTAGTGCGCTCCAGCGTCCAGCAAGATTGCTGTTGGGGACACCAGGAAAGTCGTGGATGAAAGATTCAATCAGCGCTTTACACTCAACTGGAGCACTTGAAATGATGTCAGCGCATAGTTCAAGCAGGGATTCCAAGTAAGTAATGCCACCCAGAAGTACAGGCATATTCTGCTCGTCGTAGGCATAGAATTCTTCGAGTTGTTGCCGCAGGATGCCCAACGAATCACTCTGCTGAATATAGGGCGGCGACCCATTCAGAGCACGCAGGGCAGCAAACCGAGCACAAACGTCCTTGGGAAGACCGGAACTCATTGCACCCTCTTCTGTAGTTCTTCATTGATTTCCATCGGTGCGATCAAAAGGGGACGCCAAGAGATTCAACCGGTTCGATCTGCTCATTCCACTCGGCCATCGCCTGATTCCGGAGGGCAACGGTGATGCTTTGGCCACCAGCGTGGTACTGCGCAAATGTTTTTGGCAACCGCTGTAAGACATGTAGCGGGGTCAATGTCTGAAGCAAGCGCATCTCAGCGGGATATTGGCTGTTCAGCTGAGCAATCAGGCGACGCTGCATCTCGTGCACACTCGCGTGCAGCAGGCGCTGTTGCTCTTTGGCGAGAGCCTGGCGATTGCCTTCTTGTCCCCGAAGGCAGGCTTGGACAGTCAACCAAGCCCGAACGGAGTACCGATTCAGGCGGACTGCTTCCAGACAGTCGTCGACCCGGCCCCTGGTTAGGCCAGAGTGCCATTCAGTCGTGCTGAGGAGATACTGACGGCCATCCTCATCCAGCAACCGACCGCTGTCTCTGTCCGGAAGCTCAGTCAACAGCCGGAGTTGCGTCTCGTTGTAGCGGCCCCGGTGCAGGGCCAATTCCAAGCCGTCAGGAAGGTCACCGACGAGTGCAGTCACACCATCCCAATGCCGCATGAGCCAGCGCTGAATGTACTCCGGGAGAACGTGGGGGCGAAACGTCGATGGATCTAGGCCTTGCTCGTAAGCGAAGGAATCAAGCCCAAGTTCCAACCGCTCAGGCAGTCGACGTCTCTCGATGGCAAGACGCAAGGCGTGCCGCAGTACCGGCGGCAACACCCCCGACTTCTGAGACTTGGTCAGAAACGCGGCGGCATGGTCACTCATTAGCGGTTGCTCTCCGAGGAGCGTCCTCAAAGCAAGGTCATCCCCATGGGTCAATTCGCCATAACAGAGGCGTCCAAGGAGAGAACTGTCCGCCGGCAGGATCCACTTGAGTAGGGGAGTGACAAGCTGCCAAGCCCTCTGCATTTGTGGGCTGTGAGGAACGTCCGCGAGGTGTATCGGGAGTGCGGTTGCGCCCACTGGGAGGGGCAGCAGGTCTGGGGCCGTCAAATTGCCCTCTGAGTCCACTTGAGCGTTCGCGAGTTGCTCCTTGAGGATGTAGGGCCGCAGCGCGCCGAGCACCGCCTCGTACTCGTCTTCTAAGAGAAGATTCTGGTGCGCACTGCGGCGTATCAACTCGGCACCAGCCGGCCCGTAGGCTAGGTCGTTCACCACGATTGGCCAGTAGCGGTCTACAGCCCCAAGTTGCTCTGGCGTCAGAACACTTCGGGAACCCTGCCGACGTCGAAGCTCGGCATCGGAGAGCTCCATTCCTGTCAAGCGTCTGAGCTCATTGACGAAATCAAGGCGACATGGCAGGAACTGTGTCCGGCCATAGTCACCGGGTCGACCAAGAAGATGCTCGCCGTACGCGGCATGAGCCGCTGGAAGCTCTTCCCGAAGTAGCGGATAGGCGCCTCTGAGCCAGTTGAGCAACATACCGCTCAGCGTGATGCTGAACGGGGCCTGAGCAGGGGCAGGACTGAGGGGATTCGGCTTGGGCTCGGAGCTCACCGTCGGGTGCGGCCCCTTACCACTCTGCTGGGCCTTTTTGAGGTATTTGAGCGTCGTACGGTCGAGTACTTTGCCATTGACTATACGCTCGATGGCGGCCCGAATAGGATCGTCATGCTGGAGGGTTCGCCAGTAGGATTTAGCAAACCACGCTGGGTCAAGACCATTCAGGCATGCGTAGTCTTCTAAGCTGCTCCCTTCACGGAGCAGCTTCTCCTGCTGAGCGTTGTGTGCGGAGTCAAGCAGCAATGTCTCTACAGAAACAACGTCATCTTCAATGCCGAAGATATCTTTCAGAATGCATGTGGTGCCGATCGGCTCATGCCAGTGCCCCGTCTCATCACGGATTCCGAACACAACCCGGCGTGTCCTGGTGAGACCGTTGACTGGAGAGTGCGCCGTCTCGTAGGGATCACATTCCCTGACACTGAAGTTACCGGGCTCAAGCGTGTACCAGTGACCTGAGCCATTGGCGAGCAATAACTCTGCTCTGGTTTCCGAGAGAAGAATATCTGCGACGCTCGTATCTGCCGGAAGATGCCTAAGGGCAAAATCTCGAAGAATTTGGATCGTTCTGGGATCATCGCTGAAACGCAATCTCTCACTCATAGCACCTCATGAAGCCACGATTCGATTCAAGACCCAGACGGACGCCGAAACAGTTCATGATATGTGATTTTACGAGGGCGTATATAGAGAATATGATTGTGAGCTGAGTCTCCTTGTTAGGTTGCAGTAGGCGAATGACCACTCGTAGGCTGCTACGTTAATTACGCGATGGACTTCGATAGACGCCATTTTCCCTATCGGTCAATATGCACAAATGTGCGTATCAATATAAACATGAATGCAAATATGATGCAAAATCGCCTTGAAATGAGTACCGTCACATTGTCACGCACGCGCTGTGATCCATACATGTTGTTCCTGAACCTCTTGCCCGGATAGTTCGAGAATGTTAAGGCGTGGATGACCGAAGCGGCGAAAGGTGCCGGCGTCGGAGGCGGTGGGCGTCTTGTCCGTCATGGGTCGCCTTTGCGTGATACACCGCGTCCAACCACCCACATTCACGGAGCTGGTGCATAAGCCACGCGCCAGGGCGGGCCAGGTGCAACTCAGTTGTGGATACCAGCGTCCGTTGAAGCGCTGCAGCAAGTTGAGCGTAGGCAGGGCAGCCTCGGAATTCAGCTTCCGTCGCCCGCCACAGGATCCGGAAGTAATGTCGCTCCCAGCCTGAATCGTCCAGCAGATGTGTGAGGCGAGTAGCACCTTCCTGCACCGCCTCACGGCGGCGTTGTGGGTGGGTGCTGACGATTCGGCTGAGGCTCCAAATCAGCTCATGCGGGGTGGTGACGTCACTGAACAGCGAAGTGCGGGAGTCTTCAGTACCCAAGGATTTTTTCTCTTTTTCTGGTAACGACCAGCGTAGTAGAAGAGTGATATTGAACTTATCTCCTGTAAGGAGGAATGACTCCCGCACTTTCTGTTTCGCCTCCTGCTGGGCTTGCCACGCCGTGTGCCCCCGCTTGCGGTCGGCTGTGAGATCTCTGGGGCAAGGCGGCAGCTCGTGAGCGATCACCCTGGCAGTCAGCCCCAGCACCGGACGGAGCAGCACAGCCACCCATGTCCCGGCACACACGCGCGCTTCCGTCCGCTCGCCCGTTTCCGCGTTAAGGAAGGTGGTCGTCGTCCAGGTTCCACCTTTATAGACCTGCCATTCAACTTCCTTCCCCTCGGCATTCCTAGTGGTGATATGGGTGCGGGTAGGGAGCGCCCCAGAACTCTTGTGGATCAGGCCGAGCTTCTGGAGCTTACGGGTGGCCCGCTCGCACTGGTCACTGGACAGACCAGTCACGACGGGAAGCAGGTCGAGCACGGTGAAGAAGGTGTACGTGGTGGTGTGTTCCTGACTTTGGCCCCGCGCTTCGATGAGGGTGTACGCCGCCTGGAGAAGGACGCGTAGCACCATCAGGGCGTTGTGCCGGGCGTCTTTACGAAGAATGGAAGCCTCGACGATAGGACGCATCCGTTCCAGCGCCTCCACAGCGCGCGCGGCGGGCGTTCCAGGCTTGGGATGCCGGATACGCTCCAGTGCGGCGTCCAGCGACGCGGGGATCGTGTCAGCCGGAGTGGGTGGCACTATTGCGGGCTGCGGGATGGCATCGAGCAGCCTTGGCAGGACGTTGTCGCGGAGGGCCGCGCGGAACGCTGGCGCACTGAGTTTCTGCGCGTTGAGGCGCTGTTGCACCAGCTGCTGCTGCGCCCGCTGGCGTAGCGCGAGTTCAAACTCAGTGAACGTTCGAGGAGGGGAAAAGCTCGAGTGGGCAGTCATCTGGGCTCCGCTTGCAGCACGAAGAGACTCTCGGTAGACTGGCCACATCTTCAAGTGCTGGCCGCCTACAGAGTGAGTACTGAGAAATCCCGCCGCCAGCGGGGTTTTTCAGTTGGTGGGACGTGGACTCACATGGGTGATAATTGCGTCCGGGCGACCTCCACCCCCCGAGAGAATGGATGAGCTGGTGACGAGGGGATCCTGACCAGACTACCCGCAGATTTTTCGCTTCCCAGACGTTCTGCAGAGAGGGAACGGCTGGAAGACACTTGGCGACTGTGAACGCTGATTCTTCGTTCAGGCCGAGCTTTTTCTCAGCACGCAGTCCGGCTGCTTCGGCAGTCAGGTGTCGGAATAACGGACCGGCTTCGGCAGTCAGGTGTCGGCCGAAACGTCAGCGAACGGCACCCAGGTGTCGTAATTACGTCGCGCGCTCGGCACTCAGGTGTCGCAAAACGTCTGTGCTTCGGCACTCAGGTGTCGGGAAAAACGCATGGCGCTGCGCTTCGGCACTCAGGTGTCGTAAATACGGCGGCCTATGAACCTCACGCGCTGTACTCCCATGTTTCTTACAGATCGCGTTCGGCAGTCAGGTGTCGTGGGATTTTTCACTTCTGGGGCTGTTCTGCTCTTGCCAATTCAGCGATCGATCGCAAGAAGGGTTCGGGGATCTGCAGCTCGACCAGGCTGCCCAGCCAGGTGTCGAAGAACTCCGGCCTGCCAGCCACTGCATCCATAGCGGCCGAGCTGCGCGCTTCGTACGACCAGCGCTCGTGCAGGCCGAGGGTGCCCAGCAAGTCCAGGGTGGCCTCAAAGCGCTCCACGGCCCGGTTCTGGTTCTTGTGCTCGCGAAGGTCGAAGACGTCCTGCATCACGCTGGCACGCACGAGCAGGGTGCGCACAGGAATCAGCCGTACGGCAGAAGTAACATCTGCGGTCTCGCGCAGCCAGTACGACAGCTCCGTGCCGATCTGCTTGGTCCACAGGTTCGTGGCGGAGTTGGCTGGGAGTTCGACCAGCCCGCGGAAGATAGGCGCGAATGAGCGGGGGAAGTACTTCGCCCAGTTCCCCAGGACAATTGTCCAGGAACTCGGCACGGACTGTCCCTCGATCTTACGGGAGCGGCCACGGGCCATGACGGCCAAGACGCGCTGGCGTGAGCCCTCGTCGTCGTCGGGGCCGGCGTCGGGGAGGCTCAGCCACAGGCGCTCGAGGTGGAACAGACTCTGCGTGCAGCGCAGCAGATCCTTCGGGCGGACGCTGCCGTTCGGGTGGGGTTTGAGACCCAACGCTTTGGCGAGTTCCCCCGGCTTGATGGTGATGGGCGTGAACAGATCATCCTGTTCGTGCTCGAGGGCCTTGGCGGTCAGGAGCCGCCAGACGTCCGAAGTCCGGGGATCCAGGGTCATCAGCTGCTGACGTAGGGCATCCTTGCCCGAACTCTCCTCGAAGTAGTTCAGGATGAGGCCGTCCTCGAAGACCTCGTGGTACTGCAGCGTTGAATCGTTCCAGCCATCGGGTCCGCGGGTCGCGCGGTCGATCAGCACGCTGGGCTTATTCGCCAGGGTGATCAGGTAGGGCTGCGGGGCTGCTTCGGCAGGCGTCGGGGCAGCCTCTGGGGCCACCACCGCAGGAAAGTGCCTGGCAGCGACGCCGGCGCGAAGCACCCACTGCCACACACGTGATGGCAGACGGTAATAGCTCCCCAGCGGGGTGACGTACAGGATGCGTTCGCGCCACAGGCGCCGGTCTAAGCTGTTGCCCGCACGCACCCTGGTGCCTTCCTGAGAGTCAACGTTTGTGACCAGTTCGCCGTGCTCTTCAACCCATTGCACGGCCGCCCAGCCCTGGTAGAGGGCCTTGAGTTCTTCGAAGGCGGGCCCGCGCTCCGGCAGGGGATCGGGCAGTTTCAATTCCAGGCCGAAGCGGCGAGTGGCCGTCCGCACAAGGTGCGCCATCTCCGTGGCGGCGGGCGTCTTCTGCCGTGGCATACCTCATCTTAGAACCTGACCTCAGATTACGCCGCGCGAGAAGGCTAGCGAACCGGATATTCCTTAGCGTGTCAGAATATTCTTCAAGGCACAGCGAACCAAGGGAAAAGGCGGAGGGAAAGGTGTCATATCTAACTCCAGATACAGGACGACTCCTCCGTGACCCTCGTCCGCTCCGAGTCCCCGAAGCCCTCGAGCACCTAAGCGATCAGGCCCTCCGGTCCCACACCTTGGGCGTCCAGACCTTCGTACCCTGGGCCCGGGACAACGGCGTGCAACTGCTCCGCCCCGGACGGCGCGACGCGGGAAGGTACGTCGCCCACCTCCAGACCCGGCCAAATCTGGGACGTGGGCGAGCACCCACCCTCTCGGCCGCCACCATCGCGCAGGACGTCGCCGGCGCCCGGGCCCTGTACCGCGCATTGGAGTGGGCAGGCGCGGCCGACCTGCAGCCCTTCTCCCGCATCAGCGTCCGCCTGGATCCCACCGCCAGCATCGTCAAGAATCCCCCATATCAGGACGAGCTCGAGGACGTCCTGAAAGCCCGCGACGACCGGCTCGCCGCCCTGCTGCTGCTCTGTGCCCATTCTGGCCTGCGCATTGGCGAGGCCCTGGCCATCCGGCGCGGCGACGTCCGCGGCCAGCAGCTCACCGTCCACGGCAAGGGCGGCAAACGCCGGAGCGTATCGCTCGGGCGCCGTGTGCGCGCCGCGCTGGCCGACCTCTCCCCTGCCCGGCCCCCCAACGGCTACTTCGACTGGACGTACGCCCAGGTCAGCCACCTGATGAAGGACACCTTCGCCGCCGGGCACGCCGGCAAGTGGCACGGCTTCCCCCGAGCCGCCAGCTCTTGCAACCGGAGCTCGCTCTGCGGCCCTCACAACGGCACACGCCGTTCGCTCGCGCCAACTTCTGGACAGCCCGAACCACTGTGTGTTGACACTGGTGCAAGGCCTCGCCGACCACGACCCTTGAGTACCATTATCGTGCTCAACGGTACTTCTCAACGCCGACAGGACAGGTTGTGACAGACTGTCACTTTGGTTTTCGCCTGCCTAGACAACCGATGTGGCAGTGGAAAACGCAGAATTCGCCACTATTTTTTGTCACTGTATCTACCAGAGGTACCTTCACGGCCTTCCTGCGGCCTGACCGCCAGCACAAACAGGGCTTTTCCAGCCCTCATTCCCGCTTCGTGACGGCCCATCAACAGCTGCATACGATGACCCTATGCTCCTGACACCTATCGAAGC
>NZ_JACHFK010000014.1:25000-108356 GCF_014201805.1 Deinococcus metalli
CGCCGCCTCCTGCTCAGCTCCTCCCTGGGCGCCCTGCGAACCGCCGCGATCACCGAGATGGTCGTCCACACGCGCGTCGTTGTCCCCAACCGCCGGGCTGGAGACGGCCTGACGTCCTGGGGCGCTCCCGCACTCCGACCCATCACCCTCACCCGTCTGGCCCAACAGGTCCTCTCCTCCGCCGGCTGGTCCGCGCTCCGCACGGCGGAGCGGGAACGCTGGATGCGTGAGATCCTCGCTGGCGCGCCGCTCACCATGCTGGCCCCCATCCACGAGCGCGTCAGCACGGTCACGTGCCTGCTGGGATTGATGGGTGAACTCCAGCGTGCCCATCTGCCACCAGACAGGGTCACTCAGGTGGCGCGGCCAGGCCGGGAGGCAGACGTCGCCCTGATCTATGCCGCGTATCATGCCCGCTGCGTGACAGAGCGCCGGTACGACGCCGCCGGCGCCGAGCACCACGCCGCCCTGCTCGTCGACCTGCCCTGCCAGTCCACGCTCGTTCACGGCTTCGCCTACCTGGACGCCGCCCAGGTCGCGCTGCTCGACCGGCTGTGCGACTCCGGGAGTGTCCTGACGCTCCCTGCAGGGCCTGGAACCGCTGCCCGCACCCTGGAGACCGTCGCCGCGTTGAACGCCCACGGATGGTCGAGCACGGCACTGCATGACCCCCCTCGGTCGGCAGGGGATCACGCCATCCACGGATATCTGACGGCCACGTCAGTTCCTTGCCTCTCGGCAGGCGAGTACCCCGACATCGAGGCTGAGGTCCGCGCGTGCCTGCGGCAGGTGCGGGACTGGCTCGCGGAGGGCACGCCGCCCGAGCGCCTTGCCATCCTGGTGCGCAACGAGGGTCAGTACCTCGAAACGCTCGCTGACATCGCCGCGGACTATCAGATTCCACTGCGCAGCGGGCTCCAGCGCCCCCTCCTGGCCAGTGGTCTGGGGCAAGTTCTGCAGGCCTGGTGTGACGCGCACACGCAGGGCTGGCCCTACCGGGCCGTCAGCGCCCTGTTTACCCACCCCCTCGTGGACCGTCCCGAGTTCCTTGAACGCGCGCGCGAGTTGAGAACCACCACACCGACCGGACTGGACGCCTGGGGGAGCGAGTGGCGCTGGCTGGCCCTCCCCGAGTCCACAACGTGGCGCGGCGCGCTGATCGGCACGGTGCAGCGGATGCTGCAGGACTTCGGCCTGCTGGCTCGCTGCAAGGATGACGTGGAACTCAACCGACTCGTGGTTCGCTTCCTGCACCGCCTCGAGGACGCTGCCCAACGTGACGGGCCGTGTACCCGCGAGGACGTGCTGTCCCTCATCGGATTCACCCTCCGATCCATCCAGCTGCCCGCACTCGCCGGAAAAAGCGCAGTACCGGTACTCAATCCCCTGGGAGCGCTGGCCTGCACTGCGGATCGGGTATGGGTTCTCGGACTGTCGGAAGGCCTGTTCCCGGCGGCCCGCAGCGACCATCCGCTGATCGACTCATTCATCCGGCAACGCTGGTCCGCGCAGGGTGTGCACCTGCCCGACGTACGCAGCCTCGCCAGCGTCGAGGACGCCCTAATCGTGGCCATGCTCGGCACCGCCCAGGAGGAACTCGTGATCAGCCGGCCCCGACGCGACCTGGAGGGTCATGCGCTGCGCCCCAGCCTGTACTGGACGCGGCTACACCCGGGCCACTCCCTCTCTGACCTGGATGCGGGTTCCGACCACGAACGGGAGATCTCCAGTGCCCTGGAAGGAACCTTCAGTTCCAGGGTCGCGGCCGGCCGCCACGTGGAGCTCGCGCGACACCTGTCGCTCGATTCGGCCCATGCCGGCCACCTCAGTACCTCGCTCATGTGTCCTGATCACACGTGGACACCTACGGAGTTGCAGGTGGCCAGCACCTGCCGGTTCCGGTGGTGGGCGGAGTACAAACTCCGCCTCGCGCCCCCACCCCTCCCCTGGAGCAGCCTTGCCCTCGCCGCTCTGGAAGGGGCACAGGAACCGGGTCGCTCTGACCCAGACGACGCGGCGGCAGCCGCCCTGGAGGCCCACGTCCAGACACTCCGCACGCAAGGTCAGTGGCGACCTGGCCCGCTGTGGCCGGCCCAGCGTCTCGAACTGCTGAGCAGAACCCGGCAGCTGACAGACCTCACGGACACACCCCTGCCGGCCAGTCTCCCCGGAGAGAACGGGCCCCACCTTCTGACCATTTCAGCCCACAGTCATCGCTTCCGCATCCTCTTCCCTGGCACGCGCGTGGAGCGGACGCCACATGGCAGGCAGGTCACGGTGTACCGGCGTTCCGGGGACGCCGGTGCGCTGGGTGAGCGCAGCCAGCTGACGCCAGACATGCTCATGGCCCTGACCCTCCAGGCCACCCGCGCGACCATCGGGCACTACGTCGCGTTGGATACCGGCAAGCCGTCTGGCACCCTGCGCCACGTCCGTAAGCCGACGGGCGACTCGCCCATTATGGCTGCAAGGGAGGTGCTGGCCCGCCTGGGGGACGATCTGACGAGCGGGGACGTGCGGCCCCTGGTGAGTCCGGTCATGGAGGTGTGCCAGACCTGCCCGGTTCGCGCCGTGTGCCGGCTCGGCCTCGAGCAGGGAGCAGCATGACCGGCGTGACTTGGACGCCGGTGCAGCACGACGCTGTGACCTCACCGGACAGCGTCCTCATCCACGCTGGCGCAGGCTCAGGCAAAACCCGCGTGCTGACTGGGCGGATCCTTGCCGCGCTTGAGCGGGGCGTGCGGCCGCACGCCATCGTCGCCGTTACGTTCACGGTCGCGGCGGCTGCCGAACTGCAAGGGCGCGTTCGGGACGCGGTGCGCGAGCGGGCCGCCATGGAGGGCGGCGCGTGGACGGACGTCCTGAGCGAGTGGCCGCTGATGACGGTCACCACCATTCACGGCCTGTGCGCGCGGATCGCGCGTGACCATCCAGCGCACAGTGGGGCCGGGCTCAGCTTCGACGTGCTCGACGAGGCGGACTCCCGCGTGTGGGAACGCCTGTGGCGCTCACGGGTGCTGGCCGAGTTGCCTCCGGAAGTGGTAGCTCAGGTGCCAGAACCCCTGCGCACGGCTGCCCTCCAGGCACTGGTTGAGCACGACGTCCCGCCGGGGTCAGCACCTCAGTCCGGCGACGCTGGAGCGCTGCATCGTGCCATCCAGCAGCTGACCCGGCATGTTCAGCAGCGCCTTGAAGCGCTGCGGGTGGAGCAGGGCTTGGCTACCTTCGGTGATCTCGAACGGTGGGCCTGGCAGGCACTGCAACACGAGGAGGTTCGTGCCCACTACGCCGAACGCTGGACTCACCTGCTGATCGACGAAGTGCAGGACACGGGCGAGCGGCAGGCGGCCATTCTGCGCGCGCTGTGCGCCGAGGGGGTGGTGGTCACGGCGGTCGGCGATGAAAAACAGAGCATCTACGGCTTTCGCGGGGCGTCGGCCAGCGTCTTGCCCGAGATCCGCGAGCTCGTCCTGGCGCGGGGTGGGCAGATCCTCGACATGCACACCTCGTTCCGCAGCGCTCCAGAACTCGTCGACACGGTCAATGCCGCCTGCCAGCACCTGATGCCTGGCCCGGAGGTGGCGGGGCCGGAGGCCACACCGTTCACCCCGCTGATCGCCGCGCGGCCAGCGCAGGACAGCGGCGGGGCTGCCGTCGACCTGCAGATCGTGCAGGGCGGCACGAGCGCTGGGCGCGCCATCACGCTCGCCCGGGTGCTGGTGGGGCGCATGCAGGCCCTGCTCGGACACCCGATCGTCGACCGGTCGACGGGGACGCAGCGCCCCGCCCGGTGGAGGGACATGACGGTGCTGCTCCGCAGCCGGACGCACCTCCATGCGTACGGTCAGGCGCTGCGCGACGCCAGCATCCCGTACGAGGTGCATGGCGGCCGGGGGCTGTACGAACGACCGGAGATCCTCGACGCCATCATGCTGCTGCGCGCCGTGGCGGATCCGGGAGATGA
This sequence comes from Deinococcus metalli, assembly GCF_014201805.1. Classification (NCBI taxonomy): domain Bacteria; kingdom Thermotogati; phylum Deinococcota; class Deinococci; order Deinococcales; family Deinococcaceae; genus Deinococcus; species Deinococcus metalli. The sequence goes on from NZ_JACHFK010000014.1 coordinate 28,965, forward strand.
CCTCGCGCTGGCGGCTGTGCTCCGCGGACCGTTCGCACTCCTGAGCGACGATCAGCTGCTGACCCTGTCGCAGGCGCGGAATGACGGTATTAGTTTATGGATGGCCTTACAGCACTCACCAGACCAGGCCTGCAGGGCCGTTCAGCATCTGCTCCTGGACTGGCGGGCGACCGCTGGGCTGCATGATGCTTCACGGGTGCTTGAGCAGGCACATCAGGACACTGGAGCGATGGCCATTCATGCGGCCCTGACGGATGGAGAACGGCGGGTTGCGAACCTCCGCCGGTTCACGGCCCTCCTGCGTGCCTGGGCCCAGGACGGCCGTCCGGATGTGCGGAGCGTGGCGCGGCACCTGGCAGATCTGCAGGGCGTCCAGGCTGAGATGACCGAGGCACCCACGACCACTCCGGACGCCATTCAGGTCATGACCGTGCATGGCGCCAAGGGATTGGAGTTTCCAATCGTCCTGTACGTCCATGACCTGGCACCGCGCCCAGATCGGGGCATCGTCCGACTGGATCCCGACCGTGGCCTGATCCTCAGAAGCGAGGCCGCTGCATGGCGGGAAGCGCGCGAACGTGCGGTTCAGCGTGATGCGCTCGAGGATCAGCGCGTCACGTACGTCGCCCTGACGCGCGCGGCAGATCGGCTGGTGGTCGGTCTGCCCGCATCGGATGGCGTGAATCAGACCCGTGAGTTGCAAACGGTGCTCGATGCTTTTCCGGGCACGCTCCCACGCCACGTGTTCGTGACGGGGAATGTCGCGCCAGCACGCCCTTTGCCGCTGTTCAACACGTCAGGCGGGCCTGTCCTACGCGTCACTCCCGGGCCCGAGGTGGCGCTGCCCGGCCGGCTCCCCGTCACGAGCCTCGCCCTGTATGCCCGGTGTCCGCAAGCATTCAGTTTCCGCTACCTGCAAGGCATCCTGCCACTGGCGCGGCCATGGATGGATACGGAGCCCATCACGCGACGAGCCCGGCAAGCAGGGCGGGACATTGGGGATGCGGTGCATCAGGCCCTCGAGAAGGGCTGGGACGGGAAGGAGATCCTCCGGCGATTGCCCACCCTCTCCCCCGCCGGTCGGGAGGAAGTCGCGGGGCTCGTGGATCGCTTGGAGGAACCGGTCTTCGATGAGTTGCGCGGGCACGTGTGGCAGCGGGAAATGCCCATGGAGATTACCGTGGGCTCCCGAACGGTGTACGGCATCGCGGACGCGGTCAACGTGGAGGGAAACCTGGTCATCGATTACAAGACCGACCACAGGATGGTGCCGGAGCATCACCGCTTGCAGCTTGCTCTCTACGCTCACGCGCTGGGCGTCACACGGGCGGCACTGGTGTATCTCCGCCACAGCGTCTTGCACTGGTTCTCACCAGAGGACGTGCAAAGGGGCGTCCACGAGGCAGGTGAACTGGTTCGCCGGATGGAGGCGCTCGATATGGCGCCGACGCCGTCCGTCGAGGTCTGCAGCAGTTGTGTGTTCCATGGCATCTGCGGGGATGCGCAGTTTGGTCACGCACGGGCGTAACCCAAATCGCCACGCAATCAGTCGTTGACGGTCATGGCAGGTGATTCCCGTCCAGCAAAAGCGGGAAGCACTGCAGGCGGCCTGAACGTCAGGCCGCCTTAAGCACGCCACGTCGCTCGGAAGGGTGGGTTCGGTGAACTTGTCGCAGCGAGGCCGAACCGCCCCAAGCCGTGTGAACCGAGACGGGCTTGACCAAACGGCTGACGGCTAACACGGACTCTAATCTGCCCGCAGGAGCCCGTAAGTCATTTGTGGTCGGCCGAGCAGGATGGGTCTTGAACACCCGAGGAGGTGGTGCTTCTCAGCATCGTAGGTTGCCTTCTGTTGACCGCCCCACCTCCCGCTCTCCACTGGAACGCTGAAGGTGGCGCCAGGTAAAGTCCTATTCTGCCGCTGCAAGCGCGTGCACCGTGGCAGTGGACGACTGGTCAAGCAGCGACGCGATGGGCACGCCCAGTGCGTTTGCCAGGGCCGCCATGTTATCGATGCCGATATTGCGTTCCCCACGCTCCACCTGCGCCACATAATTCCAGGCCATATCCGCCGCCTCCCCCACATCCTCCAGCGTGAGCCTGCGCGCCCGCCGCTCCGCCCGCAGCCGCTCTCCGAACATCTTGCGTGCCGCACTGGGAGCTCGTTTCGTCTTCGGCATCTCCACAGCGTCCATGTACTATCACTTGTAGTACAGCATGTTGTGGTGCTATATCTCTAAGTACAGTGAAACGCGCGCGCGAACGCGATGAGGCCGACGCGGGAGACGCCGAATACGTCAATGGCACAAGGGTTTTCCTCCCACCCATCGTTCGGCCGCTCCTCCGAGACAATACCACTTACGCTGCCTCCCTACCCCTCTTCCTTCTGGTCGCCCACCACGCCCTCCACCTGCTCACCCCAGTCCATGGCCACCGCTGGTATATCGACGGGCACACCAGCGACCGCCTCTTCCTGCGCCTCCCTTGCGATCAGGAGCTCGTCGGCATCCCGTATCTAGAACAGGATTTCAGCCTTCAGATCACCCCCACCACCGTGCAGGTCGGCGTCTCCACCTACTCACACGCCACCCTCGGGCTCCACAGGCAGTTCACCCTGATGCTCGACCAGTGGCTGCCCAGAAGCACCTCACAAGTTTTGCCGAGATAAGAAGTCACCATATTCCATTGGCTGACCAGCGCACCGATATGCCGGTTGTTCGATGACGCTGGTTCAGGGTGACCCCCTTTTCCGACAGGCTGACTCTGATACAGCGCTCTGTATCAGACTCAGGAGTTGCACCTCGCATAGTGGAGTGAATACCCGTACTGGTCGAGGAATTCAGCGTTTTTGCTGAACATCCGCAGCAGACGGTTCAAATACACCTGCGGCAGCACCGTCATCAGGGCCAGCACGGCACACGCCTCCAGGGTCGTGCCCGTCTCCCGGTGCAGAATCGCCAGCGTCCACGCCAGGAAGACCAGCAGCACCCAGCGATCCAGTCCCACGGCAGTTCGCAACGCGAACTGCGCCAAGCCGAACTGATGCTTGCCTTCCTTGAAGAACGATTCCTCGTTCCACCGCCTGGCCCCCTCAGCGATGACCTCGTCGCCCTCCATCAGTTCTGAGGACACAGCGTGAAATGTCCGGTCTCCTCGGTCGATGCGGCCCAGCGCCAGCGTGTCATGGGGCCAGTTCTTCAACTCGACATAGCCACCGTGAGGACAGTCGGCCACCGTGACGACCCCAGGGTGCATGGTCTGGCGGGTCGACCGGACGCCCACCACAAACTCGAATCCGAGCTGGCGCACCTCTTCCAGAAAGACAGCGGCTTCGAAGCCGCTGTCGGCCAACACACGGACTCGGAATCGCCGCTTGATGGCGTCCGGGACAGTCCGGAGCAGCTCACGTGCCAGGGTCACCGGCGTGGCCGTTCCTTTGCCCTTGTATACCCGGTACCCCACCGGGACCTTCACCACGCCGTATTCGGCGAACAGCACGACGAGATGGATGCCGTGGACTCGGTTGTACACGCGGACGAAGGGCAGCATGCTGCCCTTCTTTTCGATACTGGTCAGGTCGACGCTCAGCCGTAGGAGGGGACGGTGTTTCCGTCTGGCCGCCAGGAGGAGTGCGTCCCACTGGGCATGGTGCAGGATCTTCCAGCCCTGGATCGTATCCCAGGGGTATTCGTTCAGGAGACGACTCAGCGCACTCTTGCTGACCAGTTCCGCGCGGTGCAGCGCGGTTTTGGTCGCGGTGTCGAGGAACATGAACAGCGCAGCCTGGAGGCTGCGCTGCTGGTAGGACGTGGTGGGGACGGCCAGGAACTCGTCTGCCAAAATGCGGACGCGCTCCCCCGAAATCTGTGACTTCGACACTCCCAGATTCTCTCGGCTGGGAGCGCTTTGCCGTCGTTATGCAGGTGCAACTCCTGAGTCAGAGCGTCAATACGTGCTGAATCTTCTAATGCAACTGTCGTAGTATTAATATCTCAATTCAAATCCACCAAGCATGCGTTGCGCAATCAGTAAGGTCCAGGGGGGGTTCTGCTGGGCGCCACTGGTCGTTCCGGCTTATCCGAAAGGAACACATTAACCTGACCTCGCCAAGGCAGCCCGTTGGCCCATATCACCGCGATCTCTACGATCGCCTCACTACGGTCAGGATTCAGATGGCGCACGACGACTTCTTCCACACGTTCGACAACATCAATCTGTGGCTTCAGTACAGACTTTATCGTCCCGCTCGGAAGATTCAGCTCCTCTATTCGAACTGGAGCACTTATCACCCGCGCAAGGTCAAGGCGAAAGAGCCTGCCCAATAGCGTGAGATCTTCACCGAAGAGAAGAGCCAACGGGCGCCATCTCACGCCATATTCCTCGGCAGAGAACAGCCCCCCTACTGGCGTATTGACCAGCAGGCGCAGCTTCTGCCGGGCATTCGCCTCGCCAGAGACCACTTTCAGGTCACCGTTCTCCATCGCAAGGTCGCCATCCCCCATGGCGAGATCCGTCCCCAGATCACGTGGGTCACGCCTCATTGGGAGTGGACGGATCGAAAACTCCACCACCCCTAGAGCCTGATCAGATCCTCCACCGCGCTGCCACCCTGGCGCTCTCAGCAACGCCCGACCATCGCCCTGGGATTCGACTGCAAGAAATCGATCTGTCTCAGGCAACTGATCAAAGCGGGTAATGTATTGGGTTAAGCCAGCCATGGTGCCCATAAGCCACCGGTGTATCTGGAAGCGCTAGACATCCCGCTCAGCACTGGCCCAGTACCCCTCGAATACCAGATCAAACCCCACCTCGACCAGAGTGAGCAACTCTGCGCTGGACGCGTCTGCCCTGCGAAACTGAGTCAACTCGTGGTGGGCCAACTCCTCCGCCTGACGGCGAAAGATCTTAAGCGTAGCGACGGAGTAATTCAACTCGTCCTTATCCACAATATCGGCATGGTTGGCGCACAGCCAGAGCCCGTTCTGAGCGTCTTTCCGCGCGTCACTGGTCATCGTGTCGTCATACCGGGGCCCACCAGGTGACGCTGCTGTGATATGGGCGGCCTCGCCAGTGATCACCACCCCGGAGCCCTCCAGTTTCGGCCCAATTGTGGCCACACGGCACCCCGGGAATGCACACCGCCAACCGACGCGCCCAGCCAGCTCAGTTTTGATTTTGAGGCTGAAATTATCCCGCTTGGTCATCGAAAGCCCTCGTCTATGCCAATCTGACCATGTTGACGTTCCACAAGCGAAATCCTTGCACACGACTGTTTCTGGAGCCGCCGAAAGCAGTATCGGAGAAGAGAAGAAAGCAGGTATGGCATCCTGCAATGTGATTTGCTCAGCAGCGCGTCTCTACAACCGCTGGGCTGAGAAACCTCCCCGACCAGGATGGCGCCCCAAGAGCCTGCTCGATACAGCCGTCAAGTCCTGTTGTTGATGCGGCGCGTGGCCTCCTGATCGAGAATCGCCAGAGCTTGCGCATCGCTCAGGATCTTCGAGATCACAGCTTCCAGGTGCCCGTACTGCACGATGAGGAACACGGCCGGCTCCAGCCGACTATGGTTGAGGATGAAATCATTCAGGCTCGTGGCAGCCGACGCCGCGTTTAACGTATCGAGATGATCCACCAGCCCCTGTTCACGCAGTTGCGGCTCGCCGAGTTCCTCGCGGATCCTTCGTGCGGCATGCCGCACGAAGGAAGCGTCCGGAGGCGCCTCCAGGAAGACGAAGGGCTGAGGCGTGGTGACGTCCTCCAGCGTCTGCGCGTCCTCAAAGGCTTCCAGTGTCGTGTGCGGCTTGAGCACGCAGAGGTCGGCGGTCGTCACCACGATGCAGACGCTCGCTCCTGGAATTCGGAGCGTCCCTGGGCCGAAGAGTTTCGCGGTGGTCAGGTGATAGCCGGTCCATTCCAGGCTCTGCTCCAAGGACGCGTACCGGAGTTGCGCGATCGCCTCAGCGACCGTTCCTGGAGAGACATTCCCATGCTCAGCGATCTGCAAGCCGCGCAGCACGGTCACGTCTTGGTTGTACTGGTTCATGGTGGTCAGGGTGGACACACTATTCGTGGCGTAGAGATCTGTGCCCGAGAAGTAGCTGCGCCGCATTTCGTTGAACGGCGCCTCACTCTCATCCGGCACGAACACCCACTGAGTCCCGCGGGCACAGTACTTGCATTCGATCAGCAGGGAGAGCAGGAGCCCCTGCTCTTCATCCCGATGGATCGCTCGAAGATCAATTGAGAACTTGATGTCCTGTCCGTGCTCGTTCCTCCGGAGGTAGGCATACTCCACATGCATGCCTAGGCCAAGGCGCTTCAGGACGCCGGCAACGGAATGCTCCAGCGGCAAGCCCGATGACATCAGGGCTTTCTTCCAGGATTTGTCCGACACCCGACCACTCTAGATGGCACTTCGTATCGCAGCAGCGCATCATGACGACAGTGATTTCCTTGTTCTTCTTCCAGGACGGTTGCCCATGACCCGCCGGATCAAACCTGCCCCCCGCCCCCGCTACCAGCAGACATACCCTGAGACCCTGGCTGACCTGCTCCCGAAAAACGGATCCACCTGAGAATGGAGTGTCTGACATCATGGGGCTCATCCCCCGGAGGTCAGCATGAAGGGACAGAAGCACACTGAGGAGCAGATCGCGTTCGCGCTCAAGCAATCTGAAAGCGGCGTGTCCATCGGGGAAATCTGCCGCAAGATGGGGATCGCGGAGTCCACGTTCTACCATTGGAAGAAGAAGTTCAGCGGCCTGGGGGTCAGCGAACTGCGTCGCCTGCGGCAGCTCGAGGAGGAAAACCGCAAGCTCAAACAGCTGGTGGCGGATCTGAGCCTGGACAAGGTGATGCTGCAGGACGTCATCAAATCAAAGCTCTGAAGCCCGCTCAGCAGCACAACCTGGTAGAGCATCTGTGTGATGGGTACCGGGTCAGCGAGCGGCGGGCCTGCCGGGTGCTGCGCGCATCGCGCACCACCTTCCGGTACATCCGCACACGTCCTCAGGATGAACCCGTCATCGTCCGGCGGATGACCGAGATTGCCCAGACGCGCGTGCGGTATGGCTACCGGCGGATTCACATCCTGATGCAGCGGGAAGGGTGGCGGATCAACCACAAGCGGGTCTACCGGCTGTACCAGTTGGCGGGGCTCAATCTTCGGATGAAGCGTCCCCGCCGGCGTGTGAGTGCTGCACACCGTGCAGCGCGAACAGATCCAGTGAAGGTGAGCCAGATCTGGTCGATGGACTTCGTGTCAGACGCGCTCTTTAACGGCAAGCTGTTCCGTGCGTTGACCCTCCTGGACGTGTTCTCGCGGGAGTGCCTGGCCATTCACGTCGATGTCAGCATCCGCGCGGAACGGGTGGTCGAGATCCTGCGAGCGGTCACGCGCGCTCGGGGACACCCCGAGCGCATCCAGGTGGATAACGGGAGCGAGTTTGTCAGCAAAGCCCTGGATCTGTGGGCCTACGAGCATCGGGTGGTGCTGGATTTTTCCCGTCCTGGACGGCCTCAAGATAATGCCCATATCGAGTCGTTCAATGGGAGTTTCCGCGATGAATGCCTGAACACGCACTGGTTCCTGTCGCTCGACGATGCCGCGACGAAGATTGATCATTGGAGGGCCGACTATAATGCCATCAGGCCGCACTCAGCGCTGGGAAATCTCGCTCCAGGAGCCTTCGCAGCGCTAAGTGCACCGACCCGACGCCGTCAGAGACTCCAACCTGACCTGGATCCGTTTCGGGGCGCGGCTTAGTGTGCCAGATTTTCCGATTCATCTTGGAACCGATTGCGGGGAGCAGGTCAGCCACGGCGTCCTGCAGGACGTACCTGGCGCGATCGACCTGCATGTCGTGAGCGGTTCCGGCCTGGTCACGCGGATCGGTATCGACCACGCGGAGATCATCGGCGTTGGCCAGGTGCGGCTCGACACCTCGCACTGTCCGTCGTGGGCGCTGGACGTTCTGGTGCACATCCAGCCGTACGACGGTCTGGCGCATATCGAGCACAGCTGGCACGATGGCGCCCTGCGTTGGACCCTGGATCTGGTGTTCTGACGGCGCGGCCAGGTGCCGATGCGCCGATCACGTCTAGGATGACCTCAACGGTGGTGAGGCGCTCCGACCTGGCGCCGCTCCACCATGGAGGGCATCCATGTACCGAGCGGTCAGCATGCACAAAGAAACGCATTTCACTGGATCCGCGCGCGTCCGCGACATCGTGATCGGCATGAGTGACGGCCTCACCGTGCCGTTCGCCCTCGCAGCCGGCCTCTCCGGCGCCGTGGCCAGCGGGCACGTCGTCCTGATCGCTGGCATCGCGGAGATGGCCGCCGGCAGCATCGCCATGGGCCTGGGCGGCTACCTGGCGGCGCGCAGTGAGCACGAGTCCTACGTCTCTGAGCGGGCCCGGGAGACGCAGGAGATCACCGAGAAGCGCGACATGGAGATCGAGGAGGTTCGGGACGTCTTCCGAAAGTACGGCCTGGAGGGCGAACCCCTGGAGGCGGCGACGCAGGCGATCATCAGTCGCCCGGACACCTGGGTGGACTTCATGATGAAAGAGGAACTCGGTCTGGAGGAGCCGGATCCGAAACGGGCGCTGCAGTCGGCCTTCACGATCGGGCTGGCGTACATCGCCGGGGGCATCATTCCGCTGGCGCCGTACGCCCTGAGCCTCACGCTGAGCCAGGCGCTGCTGGTGTCGGTGGTGCTGACGCTGATCGCGCTGTTCGTGTTCGGGGCGCTCAAGGGGCGGTTCACGGGAGCGCCGGTGTGGCGCAGCGCATTTCAGACCATGCTGGTGGGCGCGGCGGCGTCGGGTGCAGCGTTCCTGATCGCCCGCGCGGTGTCCGGAACCGGCGGGGCCTGATCAATGACGGTGTGTGATGGTCGGCGGCTCCGGTGCTCACCGCTCTGTCGCCGCACCACCAGAGAAGCGGCCCCAGTGGGGCCGCCTCGAGTGTCGTCACTCGTTGTTCAGTCGTCTGCCTGGGTGATCTCGAACAGGAACCAGATGCGGCGTTCGGTGCCGTCCAGCAGTTCCTGCAGGATGTTGCCGGTCGGGGAGTCCTTGTGGTCATCGCAGATGTCGATGGCGCGACGCTGCGCGGTCGCGATCCGGCGGTTGTCGTCCAGCAGGGTCTGCACCATGTCCTGCGGGGACACGAACGCCCGGTCATCGTCCTTGATCTGCGTCAGCTGGGCCACATGGCCGACGCTCCTGAGGGTGAGGCCCCCGAGTTTGCGCACGCGCTCGGCGAGCACGTCCACGCTGTCGAGCAGGGCGTCGGCCTGCTCGTCGAAGAGCAGGTGCAGGTCACGGAAGCGGCGCCCGGAGAGGTGCCAGTGGAAGTTCTCGGTCTTGATGTAGAGCGCCAGGGCGTCGGCGATGAGCGGATTGACGGCCTCGGTCACCGCGGTGACCTGGCCGGGGGTAAGGTCGGTGGGGGTGGCGAGGGCGGCGGGCGTGGTGTGGGTGGTCATCACAGGGCTCCTTATCAGGAATCGTTCCTGACAGGGAAACGATAGGCGGCTGATCGGTGGACAACCACCCCAATCAGCATCGGTTTACTCGGAATGGCCACTGGGCTGTGTTCAGGTAAAAGGCGTGTGGCACGTCAGATCTCTGTTGAGCTGACTCATCCGTGAGCGGAGACCAAAGGACGGCCGAGGGGGTACGCCCGCGACACGTGCACGCATGACCAGGCGGAGTGCAGGATCCGGCCTCACGGGGTTCGCGGTATCGCCGCCCAGAGGATCGGCTGGGGGTGAGCTACGCTGCGCCGGTGCGGATCGCTCCGGAGTACCTGATCACGTTCAACGCCGTCGCGGAACTCGGCAGTGTCAGCAAGGCGGCCGCCTTCCTCAACCTCAGCCAGCCGGCGGTCAGTGGACAGCTGCGTTCCCTCACCGCCCTCATCGGCACGCCGCTGTACACCCGGCACGCGCGGGGCATCGCCCTCACGGCCGCCGGCGCCGAGCTCCTTCCCCTCGCGCAGACGCTGGCCCGCACCATGACCCGGGTCGTGGACTTCGCGGCCGACCGGCGCCAGCGGCTGAACTCGACCGTCCAGCTGGGGATCTCCTGGACGCTGTCGCCCTGGGCCATCCAGCTGGCCACCGCGTTCCAGGGAAGTTCGACCGTCCTCGTGATCCACGCCGATCACACTCCAGACCTGATCACCCGAGTGAGGAGCGGTGTCCTGGACGCGGCCCTGACGGTGGACGCGAGTCTCAACCTGCCCGAGGGCCTGGAGGCCCGCCGGTTTTCCAGCGAGGAGCTGCGCGTGATCGTGCCGGCCGGGCATCCCCTGACCCAGCAGGGCTACGTGCCGCTGCACGCACTTGCCGGAGAAGTGCTGCTGTGGCCCATGCCGGAGTCGAGTGTCCGGAGGCGCGGATCCAAGTTGCTTGAACGTGCTGGCGTCACGCCGCGCGCACACCTGGAACTCGGGTCGTTCCTGGCCGTGAAGCAGGCCCTGGTCGGCGGGGTAGGGGTGGCGATCCTGCCCCGCAGCATGGTGGCAACGGAGATCGATCACGGTCTACTGGCGAGCATCGGTCTGGAGAGCCCCGAGGTGACGCTCGGGTACCACGCGGTCAGCGCTCCACTGGCCCTGCTCAGCGCCCCGGTTCGTGAGGTGCTTGACCAGCTGAGTCCGTACTCCCTGTAGTCGCCCTGGCGTTCATTGCAGGAGGGCCGATCCAGAAGCGCCATGGCCACGCCAGCCTTCGCGCACTGATATCAGCTGCCCTGATAACAGGCATCCAATTATCGAATAAGTCCCTCCACTCCGTTGACCATATACCCCCAGGGGGTTTATCGTCCAGGCATCCCGAGGAGGGCACCATGTACTTCACCCGCTTCTACGACCCAGACCTCGCCCAGGCGTCCTACATGATCGGCTGCCAGAAGACCGGCGAATGCCTCGTCATTGACCCGATCCGCGACGTCACCCAGTACCTCGACGACGCGCGCGCGCAGGGCCTGCGCATCACCCACGTGACCGAGACGCACATCCACGCCGACTACCTGTCCGGCAGCCGCGAGCTCGCCGCCCAGACCAGCGCTCAGCTCTTGCTGTCCGCTGAGGGCGGCCCCGGCTGGCAGTACACCTATGACGATGGGAACCAGGTGAAACTGCATGACGGCGACACGTTCATGGTCGGCAACGTCCGGCTCCAGGTGCTACACACCCCCGGTCACACCCCGGAAAGCGTGTCCTTCCTCGTCACCGATACCCCCCGGGGTGAGCAGCCCAGCCTGATCCTGACCGGCGACTTCGTGTTCGTCGGCGACCTCGGCCGCCCCGACCTGCTCGACGAGGCGGCCGGCGGTGTGGATACACGCTTCGCTGGGGCGCGGGCGCTGTTCAAGTCGCTGCGCACGAAATTCCTGACCCTGCCCGACCACGTACAGGTCTGGCCCGGCCACGGGGCCGGCAGCGCGTGCGGCAAGGCCCTGGGCGCGGTGCCCAGCACCACCGTCGGCTACGAGCGCGCCCTGAGCTGGTGGGCCCCGCTGGTCGCGGCCGACGACGAACACGGCTTCGTGAACGAACTGCTGGCCGGGCAGCCGGACGCGCCGCTGTACTACGGCCGCATGAAGACCGAGAACCGCGACGGCCCACGACTGCTCGGCCCTGCCGCGCCTCTTCGCAAATTGAGCGCCGATGAAGTGTCCCTCCGCGTGGCCTCTGGCGCCCGCCTCATCGACACCCGCCGCAAGGAAGACCACCACGCCGCGGCGCCCCGTGGCAGCGTCAACCTCCCAGACGGGAAGACCTTTGAGACGTGGGCCGGCTGGCTGCTCACGCCGGGCCGGGACCTGATCCTCCTGGCCCCCGCCGAGCGCGCCGAATCCCTGCGCCGCCAGCTGTGGATGGTCGGTCTCGACCAGGTGGTGGGCTTCATCCCCACGGTCGAAGGGCTGGACGCCGCGCCCGCTCAGCCGATTCCAGTCAGCGAGCTGCCTCAGCACGCCGGCGCGCTGATCCTCGATGTCCGCAAGAAGACCGAGTACGACGCTGGCCATCTGCCCGGCGCTCGCCAGCTCCACGCCGGCCGGCTGCCGTGGGCGCTGAACACCCTGCCGCGTGTCCGCGAGATCGTCGTGCACTGCCAGGGCGGAGCCCGCAGCGCCGCCGCCGCCAGCCTGCTGCGCGCCGAGGGCTTCCACGTCACCGAACTCGCTGGCGGCTACGACGCCTGGGCGCACGCCCAGACGGCGCTTCAGACCGCCTGAACCGATAGGGAACCCACCATGATCACCTTCTTCAAGAAGCTCGTCAGCGGCCTCCAGGGCCTACCGTCCCTCAGTCCGCAGGACGCCAAGGCCCTCATCGAGTCCGGCGCACTGCTGCTGGACGTCCGCAGCCTCGCCGAACGCCGGCGCCTGTCGATCCCCGGCAGCGTGAACATTCCCCTCGACGAGCTGCCCGACCGGATCGCGACGCTCCTGAACGGCAAGACCGTCGTCTGTCAGTGCGCCAGCGGCATGCGCAGCGCCCAGGCGACCCGCCTCCTCACGGACGCCGGACTGGACGCCCGCAACCTCAGCTGCGGCATCACCGCGTGGCGCGCCGCGGGCCTGCCCACGATCACCCGTACCTGACCCCATCCCAGGAGACGACCCCATGAGCTACCAGGACATCTTCACCGCTGAACTCGACTTCAAACGCCGCGCCGGAGCGACCCTGTACGACGTCCGCGAACGCGACGAGTATGAACAGGGCCACATCCCCGGCGCCATCAACCTCCCCCTCAGTGAACTGCCGGCCCGCGTGGGCGAGATCCAGTCCCCGGCCGTGATCGCCTGCCTGAGCGGCGGTCGCAGCGCCCAGGCCGCCAGCTATCTGGACGCCCAGGGGGTGGCTGACCTGATGAACCTGACCGGCGGCACCATGGGCTGGATGCGCGAGGGCCGCGAGGTGAAGGCCGGCACCCAGCCGTGATCTTCGCGTGGCTCGGGGCCGTGCTGATCGGCGTGTCGCTCGGCCTGCTCGGGTCCGGCGGCAGCATCCTGACCGTCCCGGTGCTCGTGTACCTCGTCGGTGAGCCGGCCAAACTGGCGATCACCGAGAGCCTCGCCATCGTGGGCCTGATCAGCCTCTTCGGCCTGCTTCCGCACGCCCGCGCGGGGCGGATCGCGTGGCGCAGCGTGCTGGTCTTTGGACTCCCTGGCGTGGTCGGCACGGCGCTCGGCGCGGCCCTCAGCCACTTCGTTCCGGGGGTCGTTCAGCTGTCGATCTTCGCGGTCGTGATGCTGCTCGCCGCCATCTTCATGCTGCGGCCCCCGGTGACGTGCCGGGCACCTGATCTCCCCAGAGCTGGCCTCGGCGGCGTCCTTCCCGCGGCGCTACAGGGCCTGGGGGTGGGTGTCCTGACCGGCCTGGTCGGGGTCGGAGGCGGCTTCCTGATCATTCCAGCACTGGTGTTCCTCGGCGGCCTGCCCATCGAGCTTGCGGTGGGGACGAGCCTGGTGATCATCACCCTGAATTCCGCCACAGGCTTTCTCAAGCACGCCCTGGCCGGGGAGACGCACCTGCACTGGGCACTCATCGTCAGCTTCGCCGTGATCGGCATCCTTGGCAGCGCGCTCGGCGCGCGGATCGGCACGCGGGTCAGCGGCCCGGCGCTGCGTCGCGGCTTCGGCGTGTTCCTGGTCGTCATGGGCGCGTACGTGCTGGCCACCAACGTGCCCCGGCTGCTCGCCCCCCCGGTGGCCGCTCACGCGTCCCTGCCCAGGCCCACTGACCGCCCTCTTTGACGTCCTGCTGTTGATTCCGGCCCAGAGGGCGACGCCCTCTGGGTCCCCTTCTCCTGAGGTTCATTCATGATCGACGTGCTCACTGCCCTCCGCTCCCCCTGGCCCTGGTACGTCGCCGGGCCGCTGATCGGCCTGATGGTTCCCCTGCTGCTGCTCCTCGGCAACAAGTCCTTCGGCATCTCCGCCAACCTCCGGCATGGCTGCGCCATCCTGCTGCCCAACGCAGTCAAACCTGGCTTCTTCCGCTACAACTGGCGCGCCGAGACGTGGAACCTGCTGTTCGCAGCCGGCCTGATCCTGGGGGGGCTGCTCGCCGGCCGGGTGTTCGCCAACCCGGATCCCACCCGCCTGAGCGCCGCCGCCATCCAGTCTGTGCAGCACCTGGGCGTGACGGTGCAGCCGGGGCTGATGCCCGCGGCGCTCACCGACCTGAGCCGTCCTGGTGTGTGGCTGCTTCTGACCGTCAGCGGCCTGCTGGTGGGTTTCGGCACCCGGTACGGCGGTGGCTGCACCAGCGGGCACGCCATCTCCGGCCTGAGCACCCTGCAGGGCCCCAGCGTGATCGCCACCGCGTCCTTCTTCGCCGGCGGCATCCTGAGCGCCAATCTGCTGCTGCCGATCTTCATGGCGGTGATCCGGTGACGACTTCACCCATTCCTGGCGTGCACGACCGCAGCCCAGTTGCGGCGCGCCCCACCGTCAGCCTCGTGGTCTACCTTCTCGCTGGCCTGTCCTTCGGGGTGGTGCTGGTCAAGAGCGAGGCGGCCTCGTGGTACCGCATCCAGGAGATGTTCCGCTTCGAATCCATCCACATGTACGGTCTGATCGGCTCGGCCGTCCTGACCGGGATGATCACCACCGCGCTGCTCCGCCGCGTGGGTGTGCGCAGCCTCGACGGACAGGTCATCACCGTCACCGCCAAGGAACGCGGGTGGCGGCGGTACGTCTTCGGTGGTCTGACCTTCGGCCTTGGCTGGGGCCTCGCGGGCGTGTGCCCCGGCCCGATCCTGAGTCTGCTCGGCAGCGGCGTGTGGGCCATGCTGGTCGTGCTCGTCGCCGCCCTGGTCGGCACGTGGCTGTACGGCCTGCTACGTGACCACCTGCCTCACTGACGGCCGACGCCCCACCTGTCCCGAACCCCCATCCCGGTTCCCGAGAATTCAAATGGAGACGCGCATGTACCAGCACATCGTGGTGACCACGGATGGCACCGACATCGACCACGCGGCGGTCAGGCATGCGGCCGGCCTGAGCCGCGCCCTGAACGCCACGCTCACGCTGCTGCACATCATTCCCGACGCCCACCGGGAACTCAGCAGCGGCACCGACCTGAGCGTAACCGCCGAGCAGACCGAGCGGGACTGGGCCCTTCAAGGTGAGGCGGCGCTGCACGACGGCGAACTCGATGCCGGTGACCTGCGGCTCGTGACCGTGCAGCGCCCCGCGCTGGGCCTCGACGTCCCGCACGCCATCCTGCGCGAGGCGGCCGCCCTGGATGCCGACCTGATCGTGATGGCCACCCACGGTCGCACTGGCCTGGCGCACCTCATCCTCGGGAGTGTCGCGGAGCGCGTCGTGCACGGGGCGGGCGTGCCGGTGCTGCTGGTTCACCAGGCACCCACGCCATGCCGGCGACCCCAGGCAACCGGGCCTGGCCCCGGCTGCTGACGCTACTTCCCCACGGCCAGACGTGGCCAGCAGGATGGGTGCCTGAGCGCATCCCGCACCACGCCCCCGGGCAGCCCCTGGCGGCGCCCGCACGGCGAAACCTCCTGTGGGACTCGACAGCCGCACCCAGATGAACGGCAGGCGAATCCAGGAGTCCATGCCGCCATGGAATCACAGCGGTCACCAGAACAGGGAATGTCATGACATTCCTCTGTTCTGGTGCGAGCAAAGCGAGTGACTGCCACGCACAGCGGCCTGCGTGAACCCGGGGGGTGCTGTTGACCCGGAGGCGGAACGGAATACCACGCTCACGCAGTGCGGACGGGGCTGCCCGCCGCGCAGGGCGACCATGTCAACCTCAGTCCGGACTGATGGAATGACGCGGCATGCCGCGTCACCACAGTTCAGTGGATTTATTTGGCGATCGGCTGGCCACCGTAGGTCATGCCACTGATGAGCACCAGCGCGCGGGTTTGGGCGCTGGACGGCAACGCTACATAGTTCAGCGCCGTGTTGTACGCCTGGCCTTTGGTCACGACCCACATCAGCAGCTTCTTGAGTGCAGCGGCGTCCTGCGGGGTGCGGTTCCCGTACTTCTGATCCTGGTACACGATCACATAGGTGTAGGTGCTGATCGGGTAGCTCTGGCTGCCGGAGGCGTTCGTGATGCTGATGATGCCAGCGGACGGCAGAGAGACACTGGCCGCTGCCGCCTTGACACTGGCGAGGTCGGCCTTGACAAACTGACCGGCCCTGTTCTGCACGCTGCCAAAATCAATCTTATTCTGCAGCGCGTAGGTCAGTTCGATGTACCCGATGGCGCCGGGCGTGGACTTGACGATGCCGGAGACCCCGTCATTGCCTTTGCCCCCCACCCCGACCGGCCACTCTACTGACGTGGCGCTGCCGACCTTCGACTTCCACTCGGGGCTGACTTTGCTCAGGTAATCCGTAAAGACGCCTGTGGTGCCGCTGCCGTCACTGCGGCGGGCCACGGTCACCGGCAGGGGTGGCAGCGTGACGCCAGGATTGAGCTTCGCGATCTGGGGATCATTCCAGACCTTGATCTTGCCGAGGTAGATATCGGCCAGTACCGGGCCCGTGAACTTCAGGGAGGCCGTCACGCCCGGGAGGTTGTAGCTGGGGACGACGGCCCCGATCGCGTCCGGGAACGTGATGATCTTCCCAGGATACCCGGCGACGTCCGTGGCGGGGACGGCGACGTCACTGGCGGCGAAGTCGATCGTCCGGTCGTGCAGTTGCTTCTGACCGGCGCCGCTGCCCACGCTCTGGTAGTTCACGGTGTCGCCCGTTTCCGAGTGGTACTGGTCGAACATCTTGCTGAACAGCGGGTAGACGAAAGAACTGCCAGCGCCGGTCACCGTGAGGGCGCTGGCTCCGGTGCTCAGCGTCAGGGCGATCAGGGCAACATGTTTGGTCATCCTCATGACCCGACCTTAGGTGCGCACTGTCATGGATTCGTCAATGCGGTGCGTGACAGGACGAGAGCGTGAAGACCTGTGCTGTCCCGCATCTCAGTTCCCAGCGTCCGCCGATATCAGAGTCGGGGCTGGCCTGAAGAGGACGACGCCCGGTACCGAGGTACCAGGGAACAGTGCTCTTGATGGAGGCCATGTTTCGATGCGGTTGGGGCCGGATGTTGGTCACGGCCCGCCAGAGCGAATATCTGAACGCTGTTGCCAACCCGCGCAGCTCGACGGGGTGCCGCTGTCAATGCCGATGCGGCCACTGGAAACACAGTGCTTCGGAGTGGTGCGGCGCAACCGTGATGTTCCCGGCGCAGGGTGTTGTGATTGCGTACGGTACCGCACCTGCACAGCAGCTTCCGGGCGCCACACCAGCGGAGCGGAAGCAATGCTGGCACCGGATGTCCCCGACGACGCTCGATTGGACTCGAAGTTGCGTTGGCGTCGGCTCTGTCGCGGGTCAGCCGCTCACCGCAGTGAACTTGCCTGAATCGTGTCAGAAGAGGCGCAACAGCATCGGTGCACGCCAGGTTTCGCGCCCTGACTGGTATGGGCGCGCCGGGACTGCCTGCACGAGGCTGGAATCGGTCCTGCCGCTCAGCGACGTCCAGGCTGTACAGGGGCCATTCCAGAGTTGCTTGCTACGGCCGCCGCGACGCTGCGGAACGTCGGGGCTGCGGCCTGCGATCCCTGGTAACGCGTGCGCGCACGGAACAGGGTGACGCTGATGGTGTACTGCGGAGCGTCGGCCGGAAAGAACCCAGTAAAGGTGCTGTTGTACTCCGTCGGGCTGTACCGGCCATTCACCACCGTCTGGGCGGTTCCAGTCTTCCCCGCCAGACCATATCCACGCAGGCGCGCAGCATGTGGAATCCCGTCGTTGATGACATGGTGCAGCAATTCATCCATCGCGTGGGCAGTGGCGGGCGAGAGGAGGCGACGGGCAGGTGCCGACGCCTGGCCCAGGATCAGGGTGGGTGGAACATACACCCCGTCGTTCGCAATCGTGTTGAACGCCGCCGCAAATTGCACAGTGGTGGTCGTGACCCCCTGACCAAAGGCGTTGGTGGCCAGACCGATCTCACCCCACGTGGGTGAGGGATTGAGGCGGCCCTGCGCCGCGAATGTCCCGAGCGCAGGCAAGGGTTGGCCGATCCCAAACCGTACCAGGACGTCATGCAGCCGCGCTGCCGTCAGCGCCTGAGCGATGAGCGACATCCCGACATTGCTGGAGTACCGCAAGATGCCCTGCACGGTGAGCTGCCCTGGATGGGGTACTGCGTCATGGATGGTAAACCGCCCGACACGCCGGCTCATCGGTGTGTCGTAAACGGCCTCGGGACGGGTCAGGTGGGCGTCGAGGGCGGCTGCGACCACCAGGGCCTTCATTTCGCTGCCGGGTTCATAGGCATCCTGGAAAGCCCGGTTACGCCAGGTCTGCATCGTCGTGTCCTTCCAGTGGTTGGGGTCAGCCAGCGCGTCGTTGGCGGCGGCGAGAATGGCACCTGTTCGGCTGTTGAGCACGATGATGGCACCACCGCTCGCGTCATGTTCCTTCACGGCCGCCCGGAGGTTGGCCTCCGCACTGACCTGGATGGCAGGAACGATGGTCAGGTGGAGATCCTCGCCGCGGGCCAGGCGGGCTTCCTGTGAGGCTTCCAGCCCCGAGAGGCCCCCATCCGTACCAGTGAAACCCACCAGTGCACCCGCAAGCGTGCCCTGCGGGTAGCGCCGCCGTCCGTTCACTGTCGTAGCCAGAACTGTGTCGTCTGCGGCGAGAATCTGCCCACGTGCCGGTCGCGCGGCTGGCTTGATGGCGCTGCTGGGAGGGCCCAGACTCAGGGCGATGAACGCGACCAGCAACAGACTGAACGAGAGGAGACCGATGCCGCGCATCACGCGCCAGCGCTGGTTCGGTGGAATGACCAGCGTGCGCCCGGGGGAGGCGGTGAACCTCACCCTCGTCCGAGCTGGGGCGCCTTAAGTAAGGGTCTGAAGGGGTGCGGGGTGGCGAGGCAGGTGAGGAAGAGCAGTGAGGGCATATATTCTCCGGAACCACGATACGCCCGGGTGCCGTTCGGGGCGCTCTTGGCGCATACCAGGGCAGTGGAGTGCACCCCCGACCCCGGGCCACGAGCCAAGACACTTCGCCCTGGTCAGCCGCTACGCTGACCACATCGCGAAGGAGCCCGCATGCCCGGACGTCAGCACAGCCGAGAGTTCAAACTGGAAGTGGTCAGCCAGGTCAACATAGGCCAGCGCAGCACTGCTCAGCTCTGCCGCGAACTGAAGTTGCTAGGGTTTCGTGGAGTGGGAGTTCAGGCTGATCCACTCTGGAGCTCACGATGTCCTCTCAACGCCAGGAATTTTCCGCCGAGTTCAAACGAGAAGCCGTCCAACTGGTCTTGTCGACTGGGAAAAGCTGCGCACAGATTGCCCGCGTCCTTGGCGTGCCGCCCCACTACGTGGTGCGCTGGAAGCAGCGTCACGAGCAGCAGATCGCCACAGGACGCCCCGCATTCGCGGGGCGTGGGATCGCAGCACTCAGTGCCCAGGAGACTCGCACCAAGCAGTTGGAACGCGAACTGGACATTACCCGACAGGAGCGGGACATCCTGAAAAAAGCGCTGGCCTTCTTCGCGAAAAACAGCTGATCTACGCGTTCATTCAGGCACATCAGGGCGAGTTTTCAGCCGCTCGGATGTGCCGGGTGCTGCAGGTCAGTGCCAGTGGGTTTTACGCGTGGCGAGGAAGGCCTGAAAGTCGACGTGCTAGGAACGACCGCGCCTTGACGCTCAAGATCACGACCTGTCATGAAGAGAGCCGATCCACCTACGGCACACCCCGGATCAAGGCGTCGCTGGCATCCCAGGGGGAGGTGGTCAGTCGTCAGCGGATTGGTCGGCTGATGAAGGCAGCGAACCTCAAGGTTCGCTGCAAGCGGAAGTTCCGGACGACCACGCGCTCGAACCCCGCGCTGCCAGTCGCCTCGAATCTCCTGAACCGTGACTTCACCGCGAGCAAGCCGAATCAGAAATGGGTGACGGACATCACCTACTTGCCCACCACTGACGGGTGGCTCTACCTGGCCACGGTGTTGGACTTGTATTCCCGGCGAATTGTCGGCTGGGCAATGAACGAGCGACTCATGACTCCACTGGTGCTGGAGGCGCTGGCCATGGCGCGGCAGGCCAGACGGCCCGCCGCTGGGCTGGTGCACCACTCAGATCGAGGAAGCCAGTACGCGAGTGAGGTGTACCGGCAGGCGTTGAATCGCTTGGAGGCGGTGCAGAGCATGAGTCGTGCGGGAGATTGCTGGGACAATGCCGTGCAGGAAAGCTTTTTCTCGACGCTGAAGATGGAACTCGACCTGCACAAGGCACGAGGAACTCGTGCCGAGACGCGTACGGAGGTCTTTGAATGGATTGAGGTGTTCTACAACCGTCAGCGCCGCCACTCGGCGCTGGGATACCACTCGCCTGTCGCCTTCAAAGAACGAACGGTCAACCTCAACTGAGCCTCCACAGAACCCTTGCAATCCCAAGTAGAGAGAATCCGGGAGTGTCTACGTCACAGATCCTAGGGGAGCCCGTCCGCAGTCTGGCAGACGAGTTCCTGGCCGTTCCCACCACGTCCTCCCAACAGCGCAGCCTGCAGGCTGCGCTGTTCATGTTTCTGGACACCGCGACCAGAACGGCGCTTCACCGCGTCGACTTGGTCAGTACAAGTACCCTGAGCCGCCTTCTGAACGAATATTCCTGGGATACGTCCCAGGGCTGGACGATCCTGCTCCAGGTTCAGTGGGACGCCCTGCATATGGCAGCGAAACGCAAACATCGGCCACTCTTGCAGCTGAGTGTCGAGCTGACCCGCATCGAAAAGAAGGGCAGCACGCTGCCCTTCGTCCGCGTGTTCAACAGAGTCCACAGCATCCATCTCGTCGTGCTGTTCGCTGAGTACGGTGCGGTGAAGTTCCCGGTGGGCGACCGCGTGTACAAAAGCAAAGGGACAGCGACCCTAATCACCTTGGCCCGTGAACTGCTGCGGACTGTCCCAGACGATATCCGACATCGATTCCGGATCCGTGTGCTCGCAAACAGGGGCCAGGGAGCCGCTGTCTTTTTCGATGAGGTGCGGCAGCGTGGCGTCGAGTTCGTGGTGGGCGTCCGGCAGACCCTGCACCCCGGGATCGTCACGGTGGCCGACTGTCTGCATAGCGGATACGTCGAGTAGAAGAACTGGCCCCATGACACGCTGTCGCTGGGCCAACTGAGCGTGGAGACCGAACATGTCATGCCGTGTCTTCAGAACTGCTGGACGGCGACGAGGGTGTCCCCGAAGGCGCGAAACGCTGGAACGAGGAATCTTTCTTTAAGGAGGGCAAGCATCAGTTTGGGCTGGCACAGTTCGCGTTGCGAACTGCTGTGGGACTGGATCGATGGGTGTTGCTGGTGTTTCTCGCCTGGACGCTGGCGATCCTGCACCGCGAGGTCGGGATGACTCTGGAGGCGTGTGCCGCGCGCGCCGTGGTGACGGTGCTCCCACAGGTCTATCTGAACCGCTTGCTCCAGACGTTCAGAAAAATCGCGGAATTCCTCGCCCAGTACGGCTATTCACTCCATGATGCGAGGTGCAACTCCTGAGCTTCACCCTTCCCCAACATCCTGGGGACGCCGCGCCGATTAGGGATACCTCGATTTCACGTACCTGAAGTAACGCCTCGACAATGACAGCAAGGTGGGCAAGGGGCAACGCAAGCGGTTACCAAAGAATTCAAGCGCGAGGCCGTCAGGCTCGCTCACGAGCTCGACCAGATGTTCATCGGCATCTCGAGCAACCTCAGATATTCAGAACGATGACGTCCCCTCACGCGTCCGGAGGGAGCTGGCGTCGGCACATCGACGCTTCGCACCCGTCACGCTCCCTCCGCTGGTATGACCCAGATCAGGTTCCTAGGGTTGGGCACGGCACCCTCTCAGCTGCCCGCTGCGCTACAGCGGATCGGCACCCCTGCTGACTGCCGCGAGTGTCTCACCGGTGGCACGCCCCGGTCAAGGGCGGTGGGTGGCCACGTCCAGGCAAGGTGTCCAGAACGCCGTCACAGTGTTGAGCCCTCATGGTGTTAGCCTCGGCGTGGCCCGCTCCCTGGGTGGGCCGCTTCCTTCGGGGCAGGGTGAAACTCCCTACCGGCGGTGATGACGCCCCTGTCAGGTGCGCCTCAGCCCGCGAAGCCCGCGCAAACTGATTCACGCGCCGGCCCGATCTGGTGGAATTCCAGAGCCGACGGTCACAGTCCGGATGAGAGAAGGAGGAACGCTGCCCTGCCACCCCGGCGGGCGGCGACAGCTCATGTATGAAGTGAATGCCCCACCCGGAAGGGTGGAGGCCGTCACGGCAGCCGGCGCGTTCATGCGTCAGGCGCTGCTGGAGGCGGCCAGAGGACTCGGGCGAACGTCGCCCAACCCGCCCGTTGGGTGCGTGATCGTACAGGGCACCGAGGTGGTAGGCCGCGGCTTCCACCCAAAAGCTGGCGAGCCCCACGCGGAGGTCTTCGCGCTGCGCGAGGCTGGCGAGCGCGCCCGCGGCGCGACCGTGTACGTGACGCTCGAACCGTGCAGCCACCACGGGCGCACGCCGCCCTGCGCGGACGCGCTGATCGCAGCCGGCGTGTCCCGGGTGGTCGTGGCCACCCTCGACCCGAATCCCCAAGTGGCCGGGCGCGGCGTGGAGACGTTGCGGGCTGCAGGCATCGATGTGACCGTGGGCGCGCTGGAAAGCGACGCCGCGCGTCAGCAGGCGGGCTTCCGAAGCCTGGTCGTGCGGCACCGCCCATGGGTGGTGGCGAAGTACGCCATGACCCTGGACGGCAAGGTGGCCGCCGTGGGCGAGGGGAACGGCGCCGTGAGCGGTTCCCTCGCCCGTGAGCGGGCCATGCACTGGCGGGACGAACTGGACGCCCTTGCGGTCGGGAGCGGCACGCTGGCCCTGGATCGCCCAGCCCTGACAACCCGCGGCGTACCAGGCGGGCGTGATCCCCGCCCGATCGTATTCGACCGTCACGCCGCGAGTGATCCGCATGCCCGTGCCTGGCGGCCGGGAGGCGTGCTCGTCACCGCCCCCGACGTGCGCGCCGATGCTCACGAGGCAGCAGGCGTGACCGTCGTGCGCGCCGGCACCCTTCCGGATGCCCTGACGCACCTCGCTGGCCTGGGTATCTCAAGCGTGCTGCTGGAGGGCGGCCCGACTTTGCTCGGCGCGTTCCTGGCGGCGGAACTTGTGGATGAGGTGCGGGTCTTCATCGCGCCGAAGGTGCTCGGCGCAGGGTTGTCACCGCTCGTGGAGCCAGTGCGATTCATGCGCCATGCGCAGCACCTGCACGACGTCACCACAGAACTCCTCGGCCCGGACGTGCTCGTCACGGGCCTCCTGAATGACATTCCGCGCCTGAGTGCGCCGGGAGCGAACTGATGTTTACCGGAATCATTGAACAGGTGGGGCGAATTGCCCACACCGCAGAGAACGAAGGCAACCTGAGCGTCATCATCGAACCCACTCACATGTGGAACGACGTGCAGTTGGGCGAGAGCGTCGCCGTGAACGGCACCTGCCTGACCGTCACCACCTGGGACGACGTGGGCTTCACCGTCGACCTGAGCCGCGAGACCCTCGCCAAGACTGCCCCGCACTGGCAGGACGGCGCGAAGGTGAACCTCGAGCGCGCCATGACTGCCCAGGCCCGGTTCGGCGGGCACGTGGTGAGCGGCCATGTGGACGGGATGGGCGAGATCCTGCGAGTGGACGCGCAGCCCGGCGCCTACACCATGACCGTGCGCGCCGTCCCGCACCTCGCCCGCTACCTGGTGCCCAAGGGCAGCGTGACGGTAGACGGCGTGAGCCTGACGGTGGTGGACGTGGGTGGCCCCGCCGGCAGTCGGCCCGACCTGCGCGCCGACGAGTTCACACTGTGGCTGGTGCCGCACACCCTGGAGGTCACGACCCTGCACACCTGGGCGGCGGGCACCCAGGTGAATCTGGAGGCCGACCAGATGGCGAAGTACGTGGAGAGATTGATCCTGATGCGCGACTGGACGCCGCCCGCCCTGGACAGCACGGTGGAGGGAACGGCATGACCCTCGCCTCCATTCCCGACCTGCTGGCGGAACTGCAGGCGGGGCGACCGGTCATCCTGGTGGATGACGAGCACCGTGAGAATGAGGGCGACCTCCTGCTGCCGGCGGCAACGGCCACGCCCGAGTGGGTGAACTTCATGGCGCGGGAGGGCCGCGGCCTGATCTGCGTGACGCTGACTCCCGAGCGGGCGAAGGCCCTGGAATTGCCGCCGATGGTGGGCAGCAGCACCGACCCGAACGGGACAGCCTTCACGGTGAGCGTGGATCATGTGAGCAACAGCACTGGGATCAGCGCCTTCGACCGCGCGGCGACCATCGCGGCCCTGCTGGACGACGCAGCACGACCCGCCGACTTCCGCCGCCCGGGGCACATCTTCCCCCTGGTGGCGCGTGCTGGCGGCGTGCTGCGCCGATCCGGGCACACTGAGGCCGCGAGCGATCTGGCGCGGCTGGCGGGCTTCGCGCCAGTGGGTGTGATCTGCGAGATCATGAACGATTCCGGCGAGATGAGCCGCCTGCCCGAGTTGCTGTCGTTCGGGGAAAAACACGGCCTGCTGGTCGGAAGCATCGAGGCGCTGATCGCCTACCGCCTGGAGCATGACCCGTTTATGGTGCAGGTCGCCGAGGCAAGGCTGCCCACCGAGTACGGCGAGTTCCGCATCGTGGGGTTCCAGGACTCGCTGAGTGGAGCGGAGCACGTGGCGTTGGTGATGGGCAAGGTGACGCCGGAACCACTGTTGGTGCGCGTGCACAGCGAGTGTCTGACCGGGGACGGCTTCCACTCGCTGCGGTGCGACTGCGGCCCGCAGCGGGATGCGGCCATGCGGATCATCGCTGCCGAGGGCCGCGGGGTGCTCGTCTACTTGCGTCAGGAAGGTCGCGGGATTGGACTCCTGAACAAGATCCGCGCCTACCGCCTGCAGGATGGCGGCGCGGACACCGTCGAAGCGAACCTGCAACTCGGCTTTCCGGCCGACGCCCGGGACTTCGGCATCGGGGCGCAGATGCTGCAGTTGCTCGGCGCGCGGCAACTGCGCGTCCTGACCAACAACCCCCGCAAACTGCATGCCCTGGGCGGCTTCGGCCTGGAGGTCGTCGAGCGCGTCCCCCTGCACGCCGGGCACAACGCCCACAACGCGGCGTACCTGACCACCAAGGCGGAAAAGCTCGGCCACATCGGCACGGACGGCAGCGGCGACTGAGATGACAACGCTGGACGCTGAGCTCCTGATTCAGCGCAGCGCCTGCCTCCTTCACCTGCCCGCCTTCCACATCCCAAGTCAATGCTCGCCAGGCCACAGGGCTCAGCACGCGAAAGCCCTCCACAGGAGTCCCATGAACCGAATTGAAGCCACGCTCCTCGCCACTGACCTCAAATTTGCCATTGTCTCCACCCGTTGGAATCACCTGATCGTTGACCGTCTGGTCGAGGGCGCGGAACTGGCGTTTGTGCAGCACGGCGGGAAGACCGACAACCTCGACCACTTCCTCGCACCAGGGAGCTACGAAGTGCCGTTGATCGCGCGCAAGCTCGCGGAATCCGGAAGATACGACGCCGTGGTGTGCCTGGGGGCCGTCATCAAGGGCGACACCGACCACTACGACTTTGTGGCAGGCGGTGCGGCGAGCGGCATCCTGAATACGTCACTGCATACGGGTGTGCCAGTGGCCTTCGGTGTGCTGACCACCGATACGGTCGAGCAGGCCCTGAACCGGGCAGGGATCAAAGCCGGCAACAAGGGCGCCGAGGCCGTGCTGGCGATGATCGAGACCGTGAAGCTGCTGCGGCAGATTGTGCCTGGAGACGCTGGGGTAGCGTGATTCGGGCAGACGGGCCAGCTGGATGCAGGCCAGCCTCTTTTTCTGTCCGGTGTAACGGTTCAGCCGTCGGCCATCATTCACCCAGGCCGACGGGGATGAAAAGCATGCGCAGACTGCTCAGTGTGAAGATTCACCGGACGCTAAAGACCTCAATTATTCCGTGATGCCGTCATGTGGGGATACCTCGATTTTGCGCCCCTGAAGTAACGCCCCGACAATGACAGCGAGGTGGGCATGGGACAGCGCAAGCGGTACACCAAAGAGGTCAAGCTCGCGGCCGTCAGGCTCGCTCACGAGCCCGACCAGCTATTCGCCGGCGTCTCGACCAAGCTGCGCATCAGCGACTCGTCCCTTCAGCGTTGGGTACGAGAATTTGAGCAGCAGGGTCAGTCATCCTTCCTGGGTCACGGGAAGGCCAGCCTCACTGCCGAGCAGGCAGAGATCAAATGTCGATGGCGTGAACTGAGTATTGCCCGTCAGGAACATGATGTGTTGAAAAAAGCCATGGCCTGTCTTGGCCAGGACAGCACCCGTATGGGGCTTGGCCGCTTCTTCGCTAAGGAACAGTGAAGCGCTTCGAATTTATCGACGCGCACCGACTCGAGTTCCGCCTGGACGTCATGTTCTTGGGCGGAACGGCACCCGTGTGGGCCTGCCCCCTGCCAGATGCTGGACGTGACCAGAAGCGGGTACGCAACCTGACGAGGAAGGCCGATGAGCCCCAGACGTGCTCAGGACGACGCCCTGAGCACGGAAATCCAGCAGATCCACACCCGAACCAAAGGGCGGTATGGCGTGTCCGGTGTCCACGCAGAGTTGTGGGAGCACGGCATGCTCCCGGCAGCGGGTCGCCCGACTGATGTCCGCGACGGGCCGCAGAGGCAAGGGGCACCGAACCTCCACGCACACGACCCCCCACAACGAGGCCCACCCATATGCCGCCATGAGTTGCCTGCTCCTCAAGCGATTGACGGCTGTGTGAAGATGCCGTCTAGCACGCAAGATGAAGATGCCAAGCGAGCTTTGAGTCCCAGTCGGAGGCTGGTGTTCAGGAGGCCCTGTGTCGCCTTCATGTCGACCGGAGTCAGGACACCGTAAGGGCAGTCCTGGCATTGTCCCGGCATCAGGCAGGACACCGGAGCCCGCTTGCGCTGCTGTCACGACGCGCCTGATTTCAGACGGCGGGTCATCCCCCTTCAGGTTCCGCGTTCTGCGCGCCCCTTCGCCCAGGAGAATCACATGAAGCACGCTCTTCCTGCCACACTCGTACTCTCGCTTCTCCTAGCCGCGTGCGGGAGCACGTCGGGCTCCCTGACCCCCGCGTCGTCCCAGACCCTGAGCGGCACCATCACCAGTCTGAGCAGCGACCGTAGCGCCCTCACCGTCGCCGGCACCACGGTCAAGCTCACTGCCAGCCTGCACGCCCTGTCTGGGGCGACGGCCATCCGAAAGAACGGCACGGCCAGCACCGCCCACGCCCTGAGTGTTGGTCAGAACGTGACGGTTCAGGAAACCGGCGGCGTCGCCACCGAGGTGGACGTAAACGTAGAATTGCGAGGTCAAATCTCGTCGGTCGGGGCCACCAGCTTGGTGGTGGCTGGCCAGACAGTGAACGTCGATGCGGGTACCCGCATCGAACTCGCCAGCGACGACGATACCGCCGCCACTGCCCACGTCCTGGCTGACCTGACCGCCGGCACCTTTGTCGAGATCAGCGGGCAGCGTGACACCAGCGGTGCGATTCTGGCGAGCAACATCGAAGCGAAGAGTGCAGAGGAACTGCACCAAGACGGAGAGAACGAGGACAGCGAGGTCAAGGGAGAGGTGACCAATCTCGATGCCACCGCCCATCTGTTCACGGCCAATGGCACCACGGTTTCGTATGACCCGGCGACAGTCGCGGGCACGCTGGCACCGGGCGTCGCGGTGGAGGTGGAGGGGCAGTTCGACGCTGCCACCGCTGTCCTCAGGGCCAGCAAGGTTCGTGTCGAAAGCGATCAGGAAGAGCACGAGGGGATCCGTGCGGGAGCGGTGGTGACGGTAGAAGCGCGGGTAGAGTCGATGGATTCGGCCTCGCAGACGTTCACGGCACGGGGGCTGACGGTTGGATATGCCCGGGCGACGGTGAAGGGTCAGGTGACGCTCAGGGCCGAGGTGAAGGTGAAAGGCACGGTGGACGCCGCCACACCCACCCTGATCCATGCCAGCACCGTGGTGGTCGGGGACGACTGAACGCCGCTTTTCCATACGGGGTTGGGTTCATAGCGCAGCGACTCGACGTCCACTCTTCAGTGGTTCCCGCCACGTGTTGAAATCTATACAGACGGTGCATGTCTTTCCGCGATTTTCTGTCGGCTGATACAGCAAATTTCCAGCCCAGCGGTTTGAATTGATACCCTGCGAATACCGCTCTATAGTGAAGAAATCAAGGTGGCCTTCGGGTCGCCTTCTTCGTTGACAGCGCTACGCTCATGGCTGCTCGTTCGGTATCAGCAGCGGCATAGCCCCACCCTACGCCGTCGAACAGTCCACAGATCCCGGCGATCCCCGCTCTGGTTACTCTGGAATCGCGTCGGGTTCGTGGGTGCCGGGGCGTGGCCAACGGAAGCCTGCCGCGCTCTGCACCGCCCCATCCGACTCCCCCCGGAGCGTCCACCCACGTCACGCCATGAGCGGCGCGAACGTGGCAATGTCTTCCGCCACAGCCTGCCGAACCGGCGTGTAAGTCAGCCCCAGCTGGTTCTCCGCCTTGCTGCTGCCAAACCGGAGCCCTGCGGCCAGGTGGCGGGCGCTGTTGCCGGTGAAGCCCAACATAGGCGGCAGGCTCGTCCACCGCTCGCGTGTCTTGAGCCGATCCCGGAATTGTGGCCAGGTCGGCGGGTCTGACGGGCGAAGGGTCGAAGCAATCCTGGCTCGATACGCGCTGGGCGCAAGATGTTTCAGCGAGGAGTGCGGCCTGGGGGATGATCGTCGTCCCTTCAGAGTTCGATCTTCTCGGCTGCCGACCTCGAACCACGCAGCCGGCGTCATGCCCACCGAACGCCCTCCTACGCTTGGCCTACCGATCCGCTGCACGCCTTATTGATAACGGCCTAGCTTCGCATCGACATGACTGCTTGCGTCATGTGCTGTACGGATCGCAGCAGACACGGCTTCATGCAGACCAACGCCGTTATCAATAATTGGGAGGTGGCAGGTGGATCAGGCGGCCCTTGGCATCACTGGCCAGTTGCAGCACTGGCACTGAGATCTCCACCACCTGCTCGGTCAGCTGTACCCGCACGATCACCTGCGGCAGCGGCCCCCCCAGCGCGCCCGGCGCATTCAGCCGACTCTCGAAGGGCCGCACGGCCTCTTCTGCCTGGGGCTGATCCTGCATCTGCTGGAGCAGCCGCTCGCTCAGGATCGTCCGGCGCGCTCCCGGCTTCAGCCAGTGGATGACCGGATACCGGTATGGCGGCCGAGCCAAGGCCCTCCACCCAGCCGCGCGCAACACCACTGAATCAATCAGCACGTCCTCGCGGGTGCGGTTGACCACCTCCAGCGCCCGGGTGCACATCAGCACCTCGCCTCGCCGTACCAGGGACTCGATCTCGCCGAGGACGATGAGTCCGGCCTGTGCTGCCAGTACGCGGTCTTCCTTGTCCATGGATGGCGCAGTCTAGCGCCCTACGTCCGTCCCAGCGCGCCTCCCCCTGTTGCCAGCACGCGCCCAGAACCCCCGTGCTCCCGCGCATACCAGACGAGATCAGGGCCCTTCCCTGGCCAACCTTGTGTGGCACCTCGCGCCCTATCTGCCCCACGTGCTGATGCGCGAGGACACCTGGGTGATAACGAGTTTCATATCCACCGCCTTGGACTGCTCCAGGGCGGTGTGGCCCGGCGAGCTGCAGAATGCCGTGGTGCGACGCCAAGACAGGTCAGACCACCCTTGAGCCAGCTGATGCCTGCGCCAGGCCGCAGGCGACGCCTACCCACAGGAGGAAAACCATCCACAAGAATGTAATGGAGATAAATGAATGTTAATGATCTGCCATACACTGAGGCATGCCGGACACCGTCCCAGCTGTGCCCACAATTTCCAATGGACGACCCCTGCGCGTGCTCCTGGTCGACGACACCTCCACAGACCGCGAATTGACCCGTGAGGCCCTGGCCGGCCATGAGCAGGCCGTCATCCTTGACACCTGCGCCAGCGGGGAACGCGCCCTGTCGTTCCTGCGCGCCCCCGACACCACGCTGCCCGATGTGATCCTGCTCGACCTCAACATGCCCGGCCTGACCAGCTTGGAGGTGCTCGCCCAGCTCAAAGACGACCCCAGCCTCCAGATCCTCCCCGTGGTTATCCTCAGCAGTTCCGGCGACACCCGGGATATCGAGCGGGCCTATAGCCTGCATGCCAGCTCCTACCTCATCAAAACCCCACAATTCCAGCGGTTCGTGCGGCAGATCGACGCCTTTGTGAACTTCTGGATGCGCAGTTGCACCCCGAGCGGCTTCCGCACTGTGACTTGAACACCCGTCATCGGGCCATACATCAATGCTTCATGAACACTGGTGTAAAGCCTCTTGGCTTCTACCCTACGGCATGCCAAACGCAGCCAGTGACCTCGCGGTGGCTATCCAGGCGCGCCCTTTGCGCGTCCTGCTCATTGAGGATGACGCCGGTGACGCCGCGCTGATGGAAGAGGTCTTCGGTCAGCATGCAGAACGGGTCAGTCTCGACATCAGTCCCAGCGTCCCCCAAATGTTTACCCACCTGCGCACGCCTGGTCTCCCGCGGCCCGACGCGCTGCTCCTAGACCTCCATCTGGCGGGTCACTCCGGTCTTGACGTACTGGTGGAGCTCAAACGTGATCCGCAGCTGCATCACCTCCCCGTCGTGATCCTGAGTGGTTCGGATGATCCGAAGGACATCGCGCGGGCGTATCAGGAGCATGCGAGTGCGTACCTGATCAAGCCCTTCACGCTGGATGTCCTGCAAGCGCAGATCGACGCGTTCGTGAGCTTCTGGCAGTGCTGCAGCGTCATCGGCTGACGCTCACAGTTCTGGGCACAGCGGCATTCCTGACTTGATAGGGAAGCTCGGCCTGCATGCTGTAGGGGTGGCACCAGTTCCACGCCTACCCGCTGTGCGGGACTTCCAGGGCGGTAAACAGCCCTCATGACCTGGCGCGTCCCATCACCCTCATCCGTGGGCCCCAACCGGCTGCCTGCGGCGGCCGTGGCGTGGCTGACTGAGTCCGGCCGCCCTTCGTCCGTCACACGCCACCCAGCAGTACCGCGACGGACAGTCCGAGCCGCACCCACATGACCCACCAGGGTGCCTGTCCGTGCAGGGCCAACAGTGCATTCCACACCGCGGCAATCAACAGGGACGCCGAAAGGATCACGACGACCACCAGGTCAAGCATGCGCTACTCCATCACGCCTGCGCTTGCTTCCCAAACCACGCGTGTACGGCCTACCATCGCCCGGTTCAGGAGCCTATCCGTACACCACCGCAGCGCGCTGCGGTTCCCTGCCGGAGCACCGGACAGATCTTCCCGCGCGTCCGCAGGGTCAAATCCCGCCTCCGAACCTGCCCCAGGACGGTTCATGGTCAAGACTGTCAACTCGGCACCGTCCTCGCCACACGCACCACTGTTCCATCGGCGATGGGCTTCATGTTGACCCCGACGAACTCCGCCGGGCCGCGGTATGTGCCTGCCTCCTTCGTCCGGAGCGAGCACGGCCTGCCCACCGAGCGCCGGCGCCCTGAACCGGTACCAGTCACCGAGACTGAGCTGGCCATCTCGTCCCCAGATCTCCGGGAGCGCCTGCGCGTGGCAGATCCGTCACGGGGCGACCCTGCTGCTTGCGGCGCCCGGCCCTCTGGAACCGTCCTGGCCTACCGTCCACCTGGTGGAGAAGCCCGCGCTGCGTCATCCATCTGACCGCGAGCTGCGCCGGGACAGGCGCGTCACGTCATGACGACGGGAGTCAGAACGATCCCTGGGGGGCTGAACCATATCGAGTTCCACCTGAGACGTCTGAGGCCGCGTCATGACGTGACCGTTGACTCTGCCTGGGGATCGGTACCGGGTGAGGGGAACCGGGCGGAGCGGCGGAAGCACAAGCGCGTCTCCTCTCCCCCTTACACCGTGCCTTGCCAACAAAGGCCTGAGAACTCCTCTTTCTCAGCTCAAGCTGATCAGCCCGAACCTGCGACCATCAGGCCCCACCTACCAACCGAATCCCCTCCGCAGACCGGCGCACCCGGATCTCCGTGAAGTGCCCCGCCGCATCCACCGCCGCCTGCACCGACCCGAGGCTGCGCATGATCAGCACCAGCTGACGCACCCGCAGCGCCGGCAGCCCCAGGAACGCCTCCAGCGTTGCGGCCGAGACGTGTTCCTGTCGCTGCAAGAGCTGGTACATCAGGCGCTGCTGCACCCGCACGCCCGGCAGGCACGACTCGGCCCGGTCGTTGATCCACTCCGCCTGGCCTTGAGGTGTCAGTACCACCGAGACCAGCATCGCGTCCCCCTCCTGCCGGTACAGCAGGACGCTCCCGGCCTCCCGAAGTTCCACCAGAGCCCGGCCCACCGACAGGACGTTCACCCCCTGCGCCTCAGCAAGCGCCCAGGGGACGAACGCGTGGCCCGGCACCTGCAACCAGGCCAGGGCCAGCTCGTCCATGATCGCAGCGCGCACGTCCCGTGGCTTCATGTCCACCTCACGATACGGCCTCGGTACAGGAGTCCCAGACGGCGTCAGTGCCGCGTCCGCTGCCCCCCTTTCTCAGTCAGCGGCAGAACCTCGACCGCGAGATCGCGGGGCAGGAGATTTCCTGCGATCAGTGGTGCGTTCTGACTCCCGTGGACGGCTTGGTCTCTGCGGTCGCCCTGCACGCCACCAGCCAGATCCTGCAGGGCATGCATCCGGCACAGACTGGTGTACGGGTGACCAGCCGCGTGCTCACCGGGATGGTGCCTATACTGCTCGCCGAGACCTGCGAGGTCATGCACGCCCCTGCTGGCAGGACAGGCGTGTTTGGTGGCGGGACGTGGCCGCGCGGCCCAGCCCGACCGCCCTGCTGGAGGCACGCTGATGATCTACCACCGCGTCCAATACGGCCCCGATGCGACCGACAGTTTCATGGTCGTCCAGGGCATGGTGGCCCTGATCGGCGAGGGCGGCACCGTGACCCTCCCGGCCGGCATGGTCTGGCCCGGCTCCCGGGCCTTACCCGACTCCCTGATGGATCGGCTCCAACTGGCCGAATCGCAGCTCAGCGCACGGGCACGCACCGCGCCCTGCTGGGCCACCCCGCGCGATCTTGAGGTCGCGGTCGCCCTGGTGATGGTGCAAGTGCTGCGCTCCGGCCCCCTGGATCACCGGCTGGAGGTTCTCGCGCAGCAGCTCGACGTGAACGGGCAGGCGGTCGAGACGACTGGTCACCTCTTGGGCGCGGCCCGCGAGTCCGTGAACAAGCGGATGCCTCGCTACCGCGTGACCCCTGACTGATCCACCCCGTCCCCAGCGTGGAGCCGGGGCCGTCGACGAGAATGCCCATTCCCAAGAAGTACCCCTCCAAACCCCGATAGGAACCAAGCAAACCCACCCGCCTGACCTCGCCACGCTTGCCGAACTGGCGGCAGCGAGCCTGAATCCGGGTTTGGCCCACCCCGTGGCGCTGTTCGACGACCAGCACGGCGGCACGTGCGGCACCTGCGGTCTGTTCGACCGCGCCGCCGTGCCGAAGGCCCCCGATGACAACACCATTTGACCGCCCGCCGCCCTCATCCCCCGCCCAGGCCGGGGCGCGCGGGTGAGCTGAGCAACTCACCTGCGTGACCGCACAGGACAACGAGGACGACAGCACGAATGGCGGCATCGCGGCCGCCCTGATGCCAATGGCCAGCTCCCGCGACGTTCACTTGGCCGACGAGGCTCAGCGCTTCGAAGACCAGCTCGCGGCCGGGATCGAGCAGCAGCTAGCGATCACGCCAGACGACACGGGCCAGGGTCGGTGCGCGCACGCTGCCCCGGTGGGTGGTGAATGCCACCTTCAGCACGTTATTCAGCGGTTCGTGCTAGCACCTGGGCATGCCTTCTGACGTTGCTGCTCCGGACGAATGGACGCCGCACCCAGGCTCAACCCCCTCCCTGATCCTCTCCCTCCTGGATCCCATCGATGCCCGCCCCCTTCCCGCGCTCCCCGGAATCCAGCCGAGCGCCCGCTACACGGCCACGCACCGGCTCCATGTGGCGGGATACCTCGCACGACACGAGCAGCCCGGTGAGACCGAGGCCCGCTGGACGGTCACCGAGACCGGCCAGCGCGCCCGGCAACGCTCGGAGACTGGCCTGACAGTTCGTCAGGCGCGTGTCCTGCTGCTCATTCCACCCCATGGCATCACGGCTCAGACCTTGACCCGTGCGTACAACGCGCTGTACGGCGACCATGCCCGCGAGCTCATGTACCAGTCGCTGGCTGCCCTGCAGGGCTTAGGGGTGCTCCAGCGGTCGTCCTCCCCCGCGAAGTGGACACTGACGGTTCTGGGCCGAACCCGCATCCGTGACGCGGCCTTCCGCCTGACCCTGGACACCCCAGCTCCTGGCCCCTCCTGATTAATTGCCCAACGCACACATCCACCGGTCGCCTATCAGGGGCCGTTGGCCACGGATCCCCCGTACGTCCAGCCGACATCTTCCCAGCTGGGCTCGCGGCTGGGAAGATGTCGGCTGGACGCCGAACCCCACCCGAACTGGTCATCAGCGCCGGATGATCCAGGCAGGTTGGGCTTTGTCGACAACCTTACGGGAAACCCCACCGCGCCCAGCCTCAGGGGGGCGTGCATGACGCCAGGACTTCATGACAGCCCCGAACTCACCGCATCCCCCACCACCCACACCGACCCCGCGCCGAGGCTGACTTCTCCACTAGTGATACCTCCTTGACCGACGTGGTCTTCAAACACCAGCTCGACCACTGCCAGCCCACCATAATCAGTCTCCCGCGCGACCATCACATCGTCCTCGTCGGCGAGCAGGGTGACCGCCCCCATATCTGGATCCGCCAGCCTACCAAGCCGGCCGGGAAGCAGATCGCCTGCACCTTCCGCGTGTGCTCGGCACTGGCGATACCTTCGACAGCGCGGCCAGCAGCGTGGGCAGCGACCAGGATGGCCGGTTCATCTGGCATGTCATCCAGACCTGAAGGCTGGGCGCCTGCCCCCGGCACGGCCGCCCATGACGTGCTGGACAGCCTCGCCAACGTGCCGTCCCTGCCCAGTGTGCCCACGGGACGTAACCTCAACACCATGTCCATCCCCCGAACATACGCCCCTGGATCTATTACGTCCTCAACCAGCTCCACGGTGATCTGAACGGCTCCTGAGGTCATATGTTCATCGCAACTCTCCTGCTGCTCCCGTTGGCTATCGTCGCCGTGTTCCTGGCGCTGCTGGCCGCGTCGCCCCGCAGCGCCGCGGATCAGGCGATCGACGATGCGGAGCAGGGCGCGCCTCTTGCCGCTCTCGAGCGTACCCGCATAGTGCCCTTACCCGAGACGTGACCCAGCGGGATACCGATCCAGCCAGGAGCGGTCAGCTGTGAACCGCCGTGATTATCAGAACGCCCAGCAGCGCATTAGCAAACGCCAGCAGGAACAGCGTCAGGTCGAAGGAGAGCCAGACGCGCATATGCAATGGAATGACGCTCAGGCAGGCCACCGCGCGGCATCCACATCCGCGGCAGGGGCACCTCACCCATGTCACTCCAACAGCCGGTACACCCCTCGTCCGACCCGCTCCAGATCCTGGTACTGCCCGCCATCTTTCGCGTTCGAGTTGACACACATCACCGCCGTCACGTAATTGCTGATGGTCACCCGGACGTACGGGGTGTTGCGCCAGGCCATCCGCCGCAGGATCTCGCCCAACCTGAATTCCCGTTGCGGGCGAACCTTCAGGAGCTCCTGCAACTCGCTCAGGATCTCATCGCGGCAGGTCATATCGATATGGTGCGGCAGTCGGCCCCTGCTGCTGTACT
This sequence comes from Deinococcus metalli, assembly GCF_014201805.1. Taxonomy (NCBI): domain Bacteria; kingdom Thermotogati; phylum Deinococcota; class Deinococci; order Deinococcales; family Deinococcaceae; genus Deinococcus; species Deinococcus metalli. The sequence continues at coordinate 64,888 of NZ_JACHFK010000014.1, forward strand.
GGCTGGCCTTTATTCGCCCTCCTGCTGCCCTTGGTCAATCGCTCAGGAGGGTAGCCAATGGGGCTCGCGCAGCCGGTACCGCCCCCGACCTACGCGTTCCAGGTCGTTGTACTTCCGGTACCTAGCCGACGGGGCGTTGGCGCACATGAAGGACGTGATGTACGACATGATCGTCCCTTTGTGATACGGGCTCCGCTCGGTCCGCATGGCCTGGATGACCTCAGACAGGCCGAACTCACCATCAGGCCGATCCTGGATCAGGCGACGGATGACACTCAGGATCTCATCGCGGCACGTCATGACCTCAGTGTGCCTCACCGCAGGCGGTAGCGGCCCCGGCTCACCCGTTCGAGATCCTGCGACTTCTTGCCGGTGGCGCCGGCGCGGCTGTGGCACTGGCTGCACTGGGAGCAGGTAGACGCCCTAAGGGCGCTGGGATAAACGACCAACCGCCCGCCGAGGCAGGGGGTCGGGCGGGCGGTGTTTGGTCAGAGATGTCCGATAGGTCGGAAGCTGCCGGGGGTACGCCCTAGTGGATGACCACAGGCTTGGCTTGATCTAAACTGAGGGATGGGACGACAGAAACAGTTTGTGGTGGTGTTGACGGCGGATGAGCGGCACACACTCACGGACATGACGCGCAAAGGCGTCCACAGCGCGCGGGTCATGACCCGCGCACGTCTGCTCCTGCTCAGTGACCAGGGTCTCAAAGATCGGGACGTCGCGGCGCGTGCGGGCATCAGTACCGTGACCGTGGCCGCCATCCGACGTAAGTTCGTAGAGGGCGGCCTGCAGGCCGCCCTCTACGAGAAGGCACGCCCCAAACAAGCGCCCAAACTGAATGCCCAGCAAACCGCCATCCTGATCGCCGAGGTGTGCTCGACGCCCGCAGGGCGCGAGACCTGGACGATGCAACTCCTGGCAGATCGACTGTTGACCCTGGGCGTGGTGGAGAGCATCAGCGATGAAACGGTGCGGCGCACGCTGAAAAAAACGCGCTCAAACCGTGGCAAGTTCAGAGTTGGTGTGTCGCTCAGGTAGGCGCGGATTTCGTGTGGCGCATGGAAGCCGTGCTGGACACCTAAAGTGCGTCTGATAAAGGTTAGGGCGAGGACGTTGCCAGCCGCCGCACCATCAACCGGATCATGACTTCGTACACGAGGTTCTCAGCGGTTTCTACCAGCGCTTCATAGTCCTTGGCCATGCGCCTGGACTTGCCCAACCACGCGAAGGTTCGCTCGGCCACCCAGCGCCACTTTAGGACGACGAATCCTTTCGGCACCTCCACGAATCGTGGAGGTGCGTCTTTTGGCGCCCAGGTGCCCTGCCAGCCCGACCACGGGTGCTTCACGATCTCCAGCGTCCAACCCAGGTAGGTCTTGATGTCGCCCGCCAGTTTGCCGGTGTAGCCCGCATCGGCCCACAGATGCTGCATGCGCGGAAAGACGTTCGGTAGATCACGTAGGAGCAAGACCGCGCCGGCGCGGTCTTGGATGTCCGCTTCATGCACCTTGATGGCCATGACGAGGCCCAGCGTATCGACCAGGAGATGACGTTTCCGCCCCTTGACCTTCTTCCCCCCGTCGTAGCCGCGGGGCCCACCCGCCTCGGTCGTTTTCACCGATTGGCTGTCAATGATCCCTGCGCTTGGGGTCGCATCGCGACCCTCCCGCGCACGTACCAGTTCACGCAGCGTGGTGTGCAGTCTCTCCCACACGCCTTGTAGCCTCCACAGCCGGTGGTAGTGGTACACGGTCTGGCAGGGTGGAAGGTCGTGTGGCATGGATCGCCACGCGATCCCGCCCCGAAGAAGATAGAAGATGCCATCCAGGATCTCTCGCGACGACCATCTGCGAGGCCGACCACGATGTGCGGCAGGGGGAAGGAACTGGTGGAGGACGTTCCACCCAGCATCGGTGAGGTCATTCGGGTACGCGGATCGGGGTCATGAACGCGCCACCTCCACCTCATCGTCTTCCACATCGGCAGGCAAGGCAAACCTGCGCCAGCACGTTTTTCAGACGCACTTTAGGTGTACCCAGCCGCAAAAGTTAACAGCTCTTGACCCACTCGACCGATACCATGCGCCCGTATGAGCAGGCGTCGAGGTCGGTGGTGAGCGTGAGGACATTCCAGGACACCAGGGAACGCCCACGCGCGACGGTACCCTCGTGGTGGGTGAACCTTGAGACACGTGGGATATGGCTGCGGGAAGCACGGTACGCGGGTGCGGTCGCGGGCTACCTGGCATTGGTCGTGTTCCTCCTGAAACGCTAAACGACAAAAAACCGCCCCGGCACAGGCCAGGGCGGTTGATGTGGACAGATGATAGCCGAACCCGTTCTGGAGGAAGAGGTTCGGCACCTCAGTCTACTCAGATCCCCGGTGGCAGGGTACGCGGTACAGGCCTGGTTCCTCCCGCTGAACCATCAGGTACCCCAGACTGGCCAGGTAGGTGACGACTTCCCGAATCGCCGCAAGTTCTGTGGACGCAAGGCCTTCGGGTAGCCTGGCCTGAATTGCGTGCTTCAAATCGACCTCGCTGATCTCGGTGCCACTGGGGAGGTCGAGAATGACCTTCAGGGCGGTTGCATCGATCACGGCGGAGGGCATACCGAGTGGTATAGCCCAAGCTCCTTGAATCTTCGATGAAACTTCACAAAAGCTCAAGCAACTGCGAAAGAACGCAGAATGAGATTGAGGCCGGTTGGTTGGCCCCTTGAATCGCTGAAATGGTGCAAGTCGTCCGTTACCGGTCAGCGCGAGCGGCACCGGCACGCCATTTCCCAGGTACCCGAAGCCCTGCGTGTCCTTGATGCTGGAGGCAGGATCAATGGCGAGGAACACTAGGTCGTCCGTGCCCCCAGGCTCCACGTCATTCGAGGTGCAAATCCAGGAGACCAGCTTCGTCACGACCGGATCCGGCAGGAACATCTCGCCCACGTCCAGTTTGATGCCTACACCGTCCACCCTGACTACCAGTCAAAACTCGTGACCTGATCGAAAAGTCGGCTCCTGTAGCGTGTTTTCTTATGTCTTAGGCCGGGACGCCCTTCCTGATCAGAATGGGCAGTCAGGCCAGCCCGAACCAGCAAGCCAGGTGTTTTTGAGGCCCATGAAGGCCGTATCGCAGAGCTGGCCGGTTCGGGCGCACTTCTCGAAGACTGAACGCTATCCAAGGCACCGAAGCCTGCACCATAAGAATCAGTTCCGAGAGGGCACCGCCTGACCACTCCACCTGACGCTGTGGGAGGTTCGTGATGCATGTACTCGGTCTGGATATCGGGAAGGACACCGTGTTTGCCCATCTGATACGGATGGATGGCGCCACCCATTCCCTGGCAGCGGTACCCAATACGGCCGTTGGATTCCGCCAGTTGCTGACCTGGGCCAGAACGCACGGGGCGCCCAGGGCCACGCTGCATGTCGTGATGGAAGCCACTGGCGTGTATTGGGAACGGTGCGCGCAGTATCTGTTTGAGCAGGGGTGTACTGTGAGCGTCGAAAATCCCACGCGCATCCGGTACTTTGCTCGTTCCAAGGCGCGTCGGGGAAAAACGGACGCCATGGATGCGGCGTTGATTGCTGCCTATGGCAGCACGATGGCGCCGAGAACTTGGCGACCGCCCAGTGCCGCCCTGCATGAACTGAAATTGCTCTGCCGCGAACGGTCAACCCTCGTGGTGACGTTGAACGCCGAGCAGAATCGGCTGCATGCCATGAACCACCGGGCGGTCGTGACACAGCGATTGATGGCGTTGATCCAGGAACGCGTAGCGTTCCTGCAGACCCAGGTTGAAACCCTTGAACGATCGATGCGCACGTTGATCGAGGGTGACCCTGCGCTGGCTGAACCGCTGCAATTGCTGTTGACGATTCCCGGCTACGGATTCCTGACGGCGGCCAGCGTGTTGGCCGAGACAGACGGCTTCGCACTGCTGGAGACCGGAAGGCAGATCTCGGCGTATGCCGGCATTGCGCCAGCACCCGTTGAGTCAGGCACGAGTGTTCATGGTCATAGTCGCATTTCTAAAATCGGCAATGCCCATCTCAGGCGAACCGCCTATCTGGCAGCATCCGGTGCCCGGAAGTCGAAGGGGCGTGTGGGCGAGTTCTATCGCCACCTGCGGGCACAGGGGAAGCCACCCAAGGTGGCCCTTGTGGCGCTAGGGAGAAAACTGCTGCGCATTGGCCTGGCGGTCGTGAAGTCCGGACAGCCCTACCAGGAAGCCTATCGACGATGCACGCCTAGTGTGCCTTGACGATCAGGCCGAATAACGCTATCTGCGATGAAAGCACACCGGAGCCGACCTCCTCACGATAGCTTGCAGACCGCCCTGCGGTCTGCCTTTCCCATCGATGCGCGCCGCCTCGCCGTCTTGGCCGCGCTCGTCCTGGCCATGGTGCAGGCCCGCACCGTCGTTCTCTACGCCTTAAAATCCCACGTTGACCTTCCAGGCACGCTGGACATGCGCTACCAGCGACTTCGGCGCTTCGTGCAGTTTCAGCTTCCAGACGGGCTGTTCACCCGGTTCGCGCTGGCCATCCTGCCTGCAGGCGACCTCGAGCTGATCCTCGACCGCACCACCTGGAAACTTGGCCAGCAGGACGTGAATATCCTGCTGCTCTCGGCCGTGTGGAGCGGGTTCAGTCTGCCCCTCATGTGGACGGTGCTACCGCACGGCGGCAGCAGTTCCCAGGTGCTGCGGGAAGCGTTGCTGACGCGCTTCTTGACGGTCTGCCCAGATCGGAAGATCAGCGGTCTGCTGGCAGACCGAGAGTTCATCGGAAAGACCTGGTTTAAATTCCTCGACCAGCACGGCATCAATCCATGTATCCGACTGCCCGCTCGTGCCACGGTTGGAATCGGCAAAATGCCGGTGTGGGCGTGTTTCAAGAAACTCCAGCCAGGAGAAGTCCGCCGGTGGCACCGAAGGGTTCAGGTCTATGGCGTCTCACTGCGAGTCTGTGCGACAAAAAACCTTGCCGGTGAAATCCTGTACCTGGCGTACCGAGGGCGTGCCGGCATCAATCTCGAACGGTATGGTCGCCGCTGGCAGGCGGAAAATCTGCATTCCGCACTCAAAACGAGAGGGTTCAATCTCGAAGACACGGGGGTCACGCAGGCCGAACGGATCTCGACGTTGCTCACGGCGGTGTCGATCGCGTTCATCTGGACGTGCGTAACCGGCGAACTGCTAGCCGCGAAGACGCCACCCAAGCGCAAGAAACACGGACACCGCACGGTGTCCGTGTTCCGGCTGGGGCTCGATCACCTTCAGGATCTGCTGCTGCACCCATCCCGAGCGTCCTGGCAAGCCTTGAGCGGACTCATGCCGAGTTTTGACTGGTAGTCAGGGAAATGACATGTTTCCAGGCTGGGCGTCCCTTCTAACGGCGCCTTGAAATCTGTCCAGCCCGCCACTTGAAAAATTAGAGGATCGCCTCCAAGTCTTGGTCTGCGGCACCGCCATCACGGCGCGGCCACCCAGTCGGCCCAGCGTGGGGCCTGGCGCCCACAGTGCATGTCGTGAGAGCCACCGGCGGTTCCTATGGCCCTGATGAACGTATAACTCAGGAGTTGCACCTGCATAACGACGGTAAAGCGCTCCCAGCCGAGAGAATCCGGGAGTGTCGAAGTCACAGATTCCGGGGGAGCGCGTCCGCATTCTGGCAGACGAGTTCCTGGCCATTCCGACCACGTCCTACCAACAGCGCAGCCTGCAGGCTGCGCTGTTCATGTTCCTCAACACCTCGACCAAAACCGCGCTGCACCGTGCCGACCTGGTCAGCAAAAGTGCGCTAAGTCGGCTCCTGAACGAGTACAAGTGGGATACGACTGAGGGCTGGGCCGTCTTACAACGGGCCCAATGGGACGTACTGCACCTGGCGGCCAGACGAAAACACCGTCCCCTCCTGCGACTCAGTGTCGACCTGACCAGCATCGAAAAGAAGGGCAGCATGCTGCCCTTCGTCCGCGTCTACAACAAGGTTCATGGCATCCACCTCGTCGTGCTGTTCGCCGAATATGGCGCGGTGAAGTTCCCGGTCGGCTACCGCGTGTACAAGGGCAAGGGGACGGCCACGCCGGTCACGCTGGCACGGGAACTGCTGCGTACTGTGCCGGACGCGATCAAGCGGCGATTCCGAGTCCGTGTGCTGGCCGACAGCGGCTTCGAAGCTGCGGTGTTCCTCGACGAGGTGCGGCAATTTCCGGAGTGCCCCCGAACGGGAACGCTGCCCAGGACTTCGCTCTTCTGCTGGATGAACCGACGAGGTATCTATGATCCAGACTCTGCTTCTCCCCCTCGACCACAGCGTGGCCACCTACGACGGTCTAAACCGGGCCCTGGCCGTGGCCTCATGCTGGAACCTCTCCGTGGTGGGCCAGCCCGTCGCGGTCACGCGCCCAATGGTTCCCGCTGCAGTGGGTGGCTATGATGACCCCCTCCTACACGATTTCGCCCTCCACTGCGCAGCGTGGCACGTAAGCCATGAAGTTCGCCCCGAGCCCGACTTCACGGTGGGAACCCTACGATCCCATCTTCAGGAGGCCGGCGTCGACGCTGTATGGCTGCCGAAGGTCGATCCTCCCACTGGGCGCCCAGAGGCCCTCCCGCTACTCGCGGCCCTGGTGCACGCGAGTCCCGTCATGGTCTGGGTGAGCCACCCAGCCAGCGTGCTTCCCACCCACCTGACCGTGGCCTATGACGGCAACCCGCACACACAGGAGGCGCTGATGGTGGCAGCCAGCCTCGCTCAGAGCTGGTCTCTGCCGCTGCACCTGCGGCTGATCACAGCGCAACAGGTACCTCCGCCCGGCGCCCTGTGTCTGGCCGAGACCAGTGACCGGCTGGCCTCCCTTGGTCGCGCCCCAACCACCGCCGAGCGGTATGTTGGTTCGGCCGCAACTGCTCTCAGTTCGGCGACCGGGCCAGACACGCTGCTGATTATGGGTACGCACTGGCCACAGGACAGGCAGTGGGCCTGGCGGGACACCACCATGGACGTGGTGCTGCAGGCCGCAGCGGGATCCGTGCTGGTCTGCCCGGCACCTGACCTGGGCTGATCTCCGGGGTAGCCACACGCCCGGTCAACTCAGGCCTTGCCCGGGCGACCACCTGTCAACCGACCGCCCACTGCAGGGATTCATTCACGATGGGGAGGGCCGATGAACCCGTTGATGGATCGATGTGACGTCAAGCCGTTGCGGCTCTACGACCCGCCACAGGACGTGACCTGGCGAGGTCGCACCTACCACGTTACAGAAACGCCCACCCTCGTCCGCACGGTGGGCCGCTGGTGGACTGGGGAGCCGGCACGAACTGTCTGGATCCTTCGATGCGGATCAGCGACCCTCGAAATCTGCCGTTTCGATGACGCTGAGCCCCTCAGTGAGCCCTGCGGATGGTGGCTCGTCAGAATCGAGGGTTGACCATGCCGGGCATGACATTGCGTGCTGGGGTGCACCCAGGCACGTCCTTCAGAGGTCTGACAGGATGACGTGTGTGACCGGATCAGTCCTGGGTGTTGATCGCCGGCACCATGGCAGGCTGCATCCGCCGGCCCATGACGCTGTATGCGCCGAGCACGCAGGCCACGCCAGTCAGCCAGCCAGCCAGAACGTCGGTCGGGAAGTGCACGCCCAGCACCATTCGCGAGTACCCCATCAGGGCGGCGTAGGCGGCACCCACGATCAGCGTGGGCCAGCGCCACGGTGTGCGCCACGCGAGCAGCACCAGGAAGGTCACCAGTGCCGCCGCGACCGTGGTGTGCCCACTGGGAAAAGACGGCCCAGTCTCGTTGACCATCCGCGTCCACAGTTCCGGCCGGGGCCGATGGAACAGCACCTTCATCCCAAAGGCGATGCCCACCGCGCTGCCTAGGCCCAGGAGCGCGAAGAGCGCCTGCGGGCGGCGCTGCATGAACCACAGCCCAAGGACGATCAGCATGAACACCGCACCCATGGGCACCGGCCCACCGAAGGTATGCAGGAACAGGCTCACAGATGTCAGGGTCGGGCCCGTGTGGTCATGGATCCAAGTGAGGAGGGGGGTCTCGAAGGCGAAGCGCTGCTTCTCGAGGACGTCCTCGGCGATCACGCCGACCAGTACGAGGGGCAGCAGGATGCCCAGCAGGACGCGAAGCACCGGGGCCGGTCGGAGGGTAGGGGAGTGACTGGACAGGCGCATGACCGCGAGGATGTCCAGCGAAGGTAAAGCGCCGGTATACCTGACGCGGAGGCGACAGCCTGGCCTCCTGCTGCGGGTATACCGCACCTTTACCGGCAGCGGCCACGGTGGCGGCATGCGCCGCTCTGCCCTCCTGATCCCCATGCTGCTCAGCACCCTCGCGGGAGCCCAGGGTGTCACGCCTGCACTGGTGCCCCGGATCTCACCTCCAGGGCAGATGCAGCCGGTGGCGCCGGGCACCCGGCCCGCCGTGGCGCTGCGCACCCTGACCCTGCACCCCGCCCTGCCCGACGTGCACCGGGTGGAGACGCTGAGCAATGGCTTCATCCGCGTGGCCCACGCCCTGGTGCTGCCCCGCGCGGCGCTCAGCACGGCGCAGTTGCAGACCCTGGCCCTCACCGCCGTCCAGCGCACCTTCCAGGCCGATCCGGGCCTGGCCGAGGTAGACGTCAGCGTCTACCGTGCACAGACGTATCGCGGCTTCGGTGGCCCGCCGCCGCTCCTGACGCTGTCCGTGCCGACCAGCCGACGCGCGACGGTTCAGGCGGAGGTGCAGACCGGCACCTATGACCGGCTCTGGGTACAGGGTGGCGCGCCACCCGAACGTGAGATCACGCCCCTGCAGGAACTCGAGCGCGTCCCAGTGTTCATCGGCACCCAGGCCGACCTGCTCCGTCAGCAGCTGGAGCAGGCGCTGGGCCTGGCCGGCGGTGGCGTGCGTCCCGGGGGTCTGCTGTTCAAGGGCACTCCCACCCAGCGGCGAGTGGCCCTGACCTTCGACGACGCGCCTCATCCGCTGTACTTTCCGCTGGTGCTCGACACGCTGAGGCGGGCCGGGGCGCACGCGACGTTCTTCGTGATCGGCCGCAACGCTGAAGCGTACCCGTACTTTGTGCGGGACATCGTCCAAGCCGGCCACGAGCTCGGCAACCATACGTACCATCACGTCCGGCTCCCGAACCTCAGCGACGCGCAGATCACCGCCGAACTGCAGCGCACCACCGACCTGCTCACCCGGTTGACCGGCCAGCCGGTGCGCTTCTTCCGTCCGCCCGGGGGCGAGTATTCCGCCCGCGTGCTGAAGATCACCCGGAATCTGGGCCTGACCACCGTGTTCTGGACGGACGATCCCGGCGACTTCCAGAACCCCGGTGTCGAGACCGTGGAAGCCCGCTTCGCCCGCAACCTCCGTCCCGGCGGGATCATCCTGCTGCACGACAACGCCCCCGACGGGCTGGCCGCCCTGCCCGACCTGCTCAAGGTCGCCGGGGAGAAGGGGTACATCGTGGGCACGGCCGGCGCCCTGACCCGGTGACCCTCTTTGCGTGGGTCGGCAACCTCGACCCGACCGTGCTGAATGCCGCCACCGCCGCGCTGCTCGCGCTGGAGGGGGCCGGCATTCCAGGCATTCCCGGGGTGCTGCCGATGCTGGCGCAGGGCCGCATGATCCACGCCGGGCAGACCACCCTCGCGGCGGCGATCACGTGGGGCGTGCTCGGCAACTGGACGGGCAGCCTGCTTGGCTATGCCACGTGGCGCTGGGGCGCGCGCTGGCTCCCCGACGCGTGGCGGGCGCGGGTGGCGGGTGAACGCACGGCCAGCCTGCTGGCCCGCTCCGGGCCCGGGCTGATCGTCGTCAGCCGCAGCCTGGGCAGCCTGCGTACGCCGGTCACTGTGGTCGCCGGCACCAGCGGGTACCCCCTGGCCCGCTACGCGGCCCTCAGCCTGCTCGGCGCGGGAGTGCACGTGGGCGTGTGGCAGACCCTGCTCTGGAAGGTCGGGCCTGCCCTGCTCCCCCAGGTGGCGCGCTGGGGCCGGGAACTCGTGATCGTCGTGGCCGTCATCGCCGTGAGCGCGTGGTTCGGGAAATGTCTCGTTGGCAGGCGTCAGCGCGTCCAGGCCGGCCCTCCAGCTGAGCCGAATATACCGACCGTTAACCCGCCCCGCGCACCCTGAGGGCATGAACACGTTCCCCCAGCCGAGCTCCTGGAGCCACCTCCGATTACGTCAGGTCACCTTCGACCGGCCAGCCCTCACCGCAGTCCACGCAGCGGCCGATCAGTTCGACGTTTCCGCGGCCCTGGTGGCGAGTGTCCTCGCCGACGAGCGCGTACGCCTCGACCTGGCCGACCGGGTGCAGGACCGCGTGATGCGCGTGACCCGCACCCTGCCCGCCCGCGCCCGTTACTGGCTGGTGGAACAGGTCGAGCGCGCATGCGGGCGTCCGGTCGAGTCGTTCAGCCTGGGCCACGCACAGATGAAGGTTGCCACCCTGACCTGGCTCGGCGAGCGCGGCTACCTGCCGGTGCCCGCCAGCCTGGATGCGAAGCTGGCCATGCTGCTGGACGACGCGCTCGCCCCTACCCTGGTCGCCGCGTGCCTGCGCGCCACCACCGACCACTGGCGCGCAGGCGGCGTGGACATCGCCGGACGCGCGGACATCCTGGGCACGCTGTACAGCATCGGCCTGACCGGCGCGGCGGGCATCCACCTCCAGCCGCGACCGAATGTCCGGGGGGCAGCGATCGCGGCGCATGCCCGATGGTTGAGCGGACGCCCGGCCTTCGGCATCAGTCTGCGCCTGACCGGCAGCGGTTCCTGAGATGCCATACAAATCGCGCCACGCCCGTCTGGAGCACAGCGGGAGCCCAGCCGTCCATGGGGAACGGCACCATCTCCTCCGGTGCTCACCCTGGAGCGCTGGGATCTCATCGACGACCACCATGGGCACAGTTCCAGCCCCATTCAGGCGAAGCGAGGTAATCCAGCTGCCTGGAACCCAATGGTTCTACAGCCCTGTTAACTTCCGGGCGCACGGTACGGTATGACCCCCCACCTCGCCCACCGTCCCAGTACCGCATCCTCCTCGCTGGATCATGGGCCTACCAGCCTGTTGGTGCCCCTCACCGGCTCCCGCCACTGTGCCGCGGGACTTGATCAGCTCTTGACGCTCGCCCTCCAGCGTGAACTCACACTGTACGGCATGGCGATCCCGTCGACAGATCCGGCGATCAGCATGAGGCTCGCGCCCGAGAGGGGAACCCCGGAATCCCAACCTGGCGCGGCATCTGCCCAACTCCACGACTTCGCGACCTGTTGCGCGGCGACAGGCGTACCCTTCAGCACGTTAGACGCATCGGGTGAGGGACTGGCGTCTACGGCGCTTGACGTCGACGCCGTCTGGCTAACTGACGACGTGTGGGCCGGCCCGTTGAACACCCCAAACGGTCTCTGGCCCGGCCGCTGGCCCAGCCACGTCCCCCTCTGGATCACCCACCCTCAGGCGGTGCCGGCGCACCTCACGGTGGCCTGGGATGGACGACCACAGGCGGCCGGTCTGCTGGCCGCCGCCGCCCGGCTCAGCCGCGCCTGGACGGTTCCGCTGCGGCTGCTGGTCGTCGCTCGCCATGACGACATCTACCTCGGTGTCGACACCCTGGACACCGCGGCGGAGCGACTCATGGCCCTGGGGGTGACGCCAGCAACGGCCATGCTCCAGCGCGGGGAACGTACGACCCTGCTTGTGGCGGCCACCGCGCCCGACAGCATGCTGATCACGGGGTGGCGTTTTCCCACTCCAGGCAGCGCACCGCGTCACACGGACGTCACCGAGCGGTTCTTCACGCAGCGGCGTGGGGCGGCGCTGCTGTATCCCACGCCACTGAGCGCTGGAAGGTGGTGAAGAGTGACGCCCACGCGACGCTCCGCTCTCCTGAATGTTAAAAGCACGAGGTTTCCATGATCCAGACCCTGCTCGTCCCCCTCGACGACAGCCCAGCGAGTCAGGGCGCCCTCAATGGCGCCCTGGCCGTGGCGGCCCAGCGACATTTCACGGTGGTGGGGCAGCCCATCTCCGTGCTGAAAACCACTGAACCCGCAGGAGTCCCGGCAGACCGGGGGGAACAGAACGACCCCCTCCTCCATGATTTCGCCGTTCGCTGCGATGCGTGGCAGGTCAACTACCAGTCCTGCACGAAATCCGACCTCACCTCCGGAACCCTGCGCTCCGCCCTGCAGGACTCAGCCATCGATGCCATCTGGCTACCACAGTTCGGTTCTTCACCTGAACGACCGGGACGGTCAACGCTGCCGGCAGCGCTGCTTCACGCGAGTCCCATCATGGTCTGGGTGAGCCACCCCGCCAGCGTGCCGCCCACCCACCTGACCGTGGCGTACGACGGCGATCCACATGCACAGGAAGCGCTGATGGTGGCCGCCAGTCTCGCCCTCAACTGGTCGCTGCCGCTGCACCTGGACCTGATCACGCCCCACGGGCTGCCACGGCCCGGCACCCTTGATCTGGCGGCCACCCACGACCGTCTCGCGGTGCTCGGCCGGGCCCCGACCACGGAGCAGCACTGTGTTGGCCCGGCGGCGCCACACCTGACCAGGGCAACCGGGCCGGACACGCTGCTGATCCTGGGCACCCACTGGCCACCGGCCTGGCCGTGGCACACCGCGACCGTCGACTCGGTGCTCGGCGCCGCTGGGGGGTCGGTGCTGGTCTGTCCCGCGCCCGCCCTGTGGTGACACCTGGGGCAGCGTCAGAGGGCACGGCACTCCGGTTCCTTATGCTGTGGCTGAGATTCCTGCATTCCCTCAGGGAAGGACTGTGTTCCCTCGCCGACGCCGAGAGCGTGGACTGACCATTCCACGTCATCTCGGTGTGTGAAGCTCCACAGCAGCAGCAGGTACCCGCCACCTACTCCCTTGACAACCGATGGGGACTGGCCGGTGATCGCCGGGCACGTCTGATGCGTCTGGCCTTGTACTCTCGTCAGCTCATCACCTGGCCTGGATATTCATCGCCGCGCGAACTGGTGGAAATGTCAGACACGCTACCAGGCCGCCACCCGGTCGAGTGCCAAGGGTGAAGGCGGCACCGTGCTGCTCGGCAACGGCACTGACCAGCGCGAGGCCCAGCCCGGCTCCGCGCACCGCCTGCTGATCCCGGCCCCGCTGAAAGGGCTGCACGACCCGTTCCAGGTCAGCCGGCAGCAGGCCAGGGCCATCGTCACGTACCTCGACCCGAGCACCGGTTCCAGTGTGTGCCGTTTCTACCCAGACCTCGCCCCCGTCACGGCCATAGGTCAGGGCGTTGCGCAGCAGGTTGCTGACAGCGAGTTCGAGAGCGCCCGCATCGGCCAGCACGACCACGCTGAGAGGCACCAGGTGGATGCGCTGACCTCGGGCGGAGGCGGCAGGCCATTGGGCCGCCACGACCTGCGTGATGACCTCCGCAAGATCGACGGGCTGCAGACGGGTCTGTCCGTTGCTGCGCGCGAGGGCCAGCAGGCTCTCAATGGCGCCCAGCATCTCGGCGGCGCTCTCCCGGACGGTGCGCAGGCTGCTGACATACTGCTCGGGCGACCGGGGTCGTTCCAGGCTGAGATCCGCGCGACCCTGGAGGACCGTCAGCGGCGTGCGCAGTTCGTGTGCGGCGGCCAGCGCGAACGCCTTCTCACGCTCGATGGTGCTCCCCAAACGCTCGAGCATCGCGTTCACAGTGGAGGTGAGCCGCGCCATCTCGTCCTGCCCGGGCACGGGGGGCAGGCGTTCCCCGTAACGGCCGGACGCGGCAATCGACGCCGCGAGACGCGCGACCTCATCCACGGGGCGCAGCGCCCGGTCGGCGAGCAGGTACCCGGCCACGACCCCGAACAGCAGCAGGGGCAGCAGCCCCAGCGTCAGGAAGCGCACGCTGCGGCTCAGGGTGGTGCGCAGCTCGGCCTCCGAGCGGGTGGCCTGCACCCAGCCGCCGGCCGGCAGCCGCAGCGTGAAGGTGCGTTCCACGCCGACCGTCACGTACCCCGCCTGCAGGGGCGCGCGGGTGCGGGCCACGCCGAGCTGATCGACCAGCCCGCCAGACGGGCTGTACACGCGCAGGGCCGTGAAGCCGGGCAACTGGCCCTGCACATGCGCGCCGGCCGCGTCACCGCCGATGGGTGAACCCGCGTCCCCAGCGAGCTGCGTGGCGGCCACAGTCGCGCCCTCGCGCAGTGAGGCGTCCAGGCCCGCGTTCAGGCTGCTCCGCAGGCTTATGAAGATCAGCAGGGCGCTCAGCAGCACGATGACCGTGCTGACCAGCGCGGAGTACAGCGTCAGGCGCCAGCGCAGGCTCACGCCCGGACGTCCTGCGGCAACGGCCCCAGCCGGTAGCCCAGGCCACGCACCGTTTCGATCACACTGTCGCCCAGCTTGCGCCTGACCGTGGACACGAACACGTCCACCACCTTGGTGTCCACCGCGCTGTCCTCCGGCCACACCCGCTCGATCAGGCTGTCCCGCGCATACGCCCGGCCGGGACTGAGGGCCAGGCACTCCACCAGCGCGTACTCACGCGGCGTCAGGGCCACCGGCTGACCATCGCGCAGCACCTGATGCCCGGCGAGGTCGAGCCGGTAGCCCAGCGGCAGCGGCAGGGTGTTGCTCGCCTCGCCCACGGATCGCCGCACCAGCGCGCGGATGCGGGCCCGCAGTTCCCGGAACTCGAAGGGTTTGGTCAGGTAATCGTCCCCGCCGGTGTCGAGACCCGTCACGCGGGAGTCGAGGTCGCCCCGCGCGGTCAGGAACAGGATGGGCGTCCGGTCGCGCCGGGCACGCAGCGTGCGCGCCAGGGTGAAACCGGCTTCGGATCCCTCAGGCAGCATGACGTCCACAATCAGCAGGTCGAAGTCCCGCAGCGCGCACAGGCCCTCGGCGGTCACGGCGTCCGGCGCGTGATCCACCGTCAGGCCGTCCTCGCCCAGCCCCTCGGTGACCAGGGCCGCGACGCGCGGATCATCCTCGACGAGCAGGAGCCGAATGGCGAACCTCCGGACAAGGCAGCACACTGAAGAGCATGCCCCCACCGTAGGCGTGGCGGGTAAAGGGCCGGCAAAGGAGGAGCGGCACAGATCATCTGTGCCGCTCCTCTCCGAGAGGGGGTTACTTGCTGGTCGCGCCGGCCACGTCGGGCGTCTCGGGGCCGCTCTGGTCGCCCTGCTGCACGTTGTCCGTGTCGGCACCTGCCGGTTCGGCGGCGTCGGCCGTCTCGCCGGTTTCAGCGCCGTCCGCCGTCTCCGTGTCCCCCGCCGCGTCCGGCGTGTCGCCGACTTCGGCGGTATCGGTCGCGCCGGCCACGTCAGCGCTGTCGCCGGCTTCCGGCGTATCCAGGGCGCTGTCCTGGGTGCTGGCCTGCGCCGTCACGGTCGCAGGCGTGGCCGTCGCGGCCTTCTGCGCACCGGCGATCTGGGTGACGCCGAGCACGGCAACGGCGGTGGTGAGGGAGGCGGCGATCAACTTGAGTTTGATGTTCATGGGTTCCATCCTTCGGCCGCCTGGGACTCAGGGATCGGAGCGGCGGCTGACTCCGACGCGTTCACCATAGAAACGCGCGGTAAAGGCCTGGACAGCAAAAGTAAAGAGCGCGTGTGGGGTGACGCGCGCCGGCTGCCCGGACACTCGAGGACATGCCCGACAGGTGGGCAGACGGACGCGGACTGCACCCACGCTGCCTCTCATCACGGTGCCGCGTGGCTGAGCACGACCACGCGTACGGCTCCCATGCCAGCACCCGGCCGCGGCCTGCTCATCACGGTCGTGTCGGCCATCGCGTCCGGCAGGTGTGGAGCGTGACCAGTGGCAGACACACCCTCACCGTTCACTCGGTCACCCTGGTGCCGCCAGCCGACCTGCCGGTAATAGTGCAGGCCGTGGCCGGGGCGTCGAGCATGCACCGGTGCGGATCGAGCCGCCCGGTGCCCACGAACGACAGGACGTTCACCTTCACCCTGAGCAGGCACGAACCGTCACCGGGTGGCCCGGAGCCGTTCCAGTAGGGCAGGAGGAACGGTAAGGCCAGCACGCCATGGGGGCCAGACGACCTGCGCCTGCCCCCCATGGCTGCACCGGTCACGACGCGCGCAACACCTCCGTGACGCGGCGTCCGGACGCGCGCCGGGCCACGACCACGGCCACGCCGGTGGATACCACCGCGCTGATCAGCAGCAGACCCAGGTAGACCCAGGGCATCAGCAGGCCCTCGGGCGGCGGGTCGAACACGCCCTGCAGCAGTTTGATCAGCGTCTGCGCGACGCCCAGGCCGATCACGAGGCCGAAGGCCCCGCCCAGGCCGACGATCACCAGCGCCTCGCCGTTCAGGAAGGCCCCCAGCTGCCGGGACGTGGCCCCCAGTGCGCCCAACACCGTGAAGGTACGGCGGCGCTCGGTGAGACCCAGGGCGAGCACCAGACCGGTCGCACCGGCCAGGAGCAGCACGGCGAAGCCCAGTTCGATGCGGGACAGGCCCGCGAGGTTCACGGCCGTGAGCCCCGACGACACCCGCGTGCGGGCGCTGCCGAGATCTGTGATCTGCACGCCCGGTAGACTCGCGGTGAGGCGGCGGGCCCCGTCCACAACCTGCTGGGGGTTGCCACTCACCTTCAGCAGCGCGACCTCCGCCACCGGGTTGCCCGTCTGCTGCGCGAGGTAGGCGGCGTTGGTGACCAGGAAGGAGTCCTTGGGCGCGGTGGGGAACTCGCGCACCACGCCCACGAAGGTGAAGGGCACCACGGCGTACTGGTGCGTGCGGGCGTTCAGGAGCCGCAGGCGCACCGCGTCGCCGAGCGAGAGGTTGTAGTCGTTGACGGTCTCCTGCGACACGAACAGGGCGTCAGGACGGGCCGCGAGTTTCACGAGTGCCGCCTGGGCACCGAGATCCTTGAAGTAGGTGTTCGAGAGGTGGCTGACCTCCGTGAAGTGCGCCGCGTCGATGCCGTAGATGTCCTGCAGGTCGGCCCCGACATAGGCGTAGCGGTGGATCAGGGGCTGCGCGGCGCTGACGCCCGGCAGAACCTTCAGGGCCGAGAGCTGCGGCCCGGCAGGCCCGGCAGCCGTGCCGGTCACCGTGACGTCCGACCCGTTGGTAAGAATGGCGTCCACCCGCGCCTGATCGTTGTAGGTGGCATTGAAGATGGAGGTGGACAGGGCGAATGCCACTGCCAGCGCCACCAGCGCCGTGCCGCGTGAGAGCACGCCGCCCTGGCGTTCGAGTGCGGCGGCGACGATGCTGGACAGCCGGCCGCTGACGGGGCGCAGGAGCTGCCCAAGCACGTTCCGGCGCAGCAGCAGGCCCAGCAGCCGCACGGCGAGCAGGGTGCCGCCCAGCCACAGGGCCAGCGGGGCCAGAAACGCCTCGCTCTGAATGCTGGCCTGCGTGACGCCCTCCGGCGCGAGGACGAGCTGGTACCCGCCCGCCGCGCTGCGCCAGAACACCACGCCGGCCAGGATCAGCAGCATGGCGTCCACATAAAGCCGCTGCCACAGGGGCACGCGGCTGCGCCGCACGGCCAGACGCTGCGCGGCCACGGTGGAGGAGCGCACGGCCCCCAGGGTCGGCAGCAGCACGGCCCCGAGCGCGAGCAGCAGACCGACCAGGCCGGGCCACAGCAGCGACGCCCCCGTGAGTGGCGTGCCCGCCAGCGCTGGAGCGAGCAGCGCAGCCACGCCCAGTCCGGCCAGCAGGCCGAGCGCCGCGACGACCAGCGCCTCGCCCGCGCCGAGCCGCAGGATGAGCCCCTCCGCCGCGCCGCGCACACGCAGGAGGGCCGCCTCCCCCGCCCGCTGGGTGCCGCTGGCTCCGGCGACGGTGACCGTGAGGGCTGCAGCCAGCAGCGCGCCCGGCAGGCCGAGGAACAGGAACAGCGCCTGCGCGTAGAGGGCCCCCTCACGGGCGCCGTCCAGCGTGGCCCCCAGGGTATTCCCGACCACGGCTGAGCCGGCCAGGCGGGCCTCGACGTTGTTGGCCAGGCGGCTGACCAGCGCGAAGGCCTGTCCGGGATCCGCCGGCAGGGTCGTGGCCAGGCGCACGTGCAGCTGAGTCCGCACAGTGTCGGGGCGCGCCGCGCGTTGCGGCGCGAACAGGTGATCGAACTGCGCGCGCGGCACCAGCAGCACATTGTCTGGCGGGGCCTGCGGGGCGAGTCCTTTCGGTGCTCCGACCGCCTGAAACAGGGAGTCGGCGGCCGGCAGGTCGACCACGCCCGCAACGGTCACGGCCACCGGCGGCGCGCCGTAGCGCGTGACCGTGACGCGGTCTCCCACCCCGGCGTGCAGGTTGGCGGCGGTCTGCTGGGAGACCAGGACGCCCTGGGTCGCTCCGACCAGGGCGCGCAGTTCAGCCGGGAACGCGGCCACGTAGCCGGGCGGCAGGCCCAGCACCTTGCCGGCCCCGGTCGTCTGGGTGGTCACCTGCCCGGCGGGCCCGGTGACGGCGCTCAGGGCGGCCACATCGGCATACCCGACGGGCAGGAGGGTCTTCACCGGCGTCGCGGCGCGGATCGCCCTCGCTGCGGCTGGCACGCTGCCCTGCGGGCCGAGCAGCACCTGCCAGTCCACCGGGACGGACGCGGCCGCCCGTGCGGTCATGTTCGCCCGGCCAGTGGCGATGAAGGCCAGCAGCAGCGCCAGGAAGGCAGTCGTCAGGGCCACGCCCGCAGCCGTGCCCCACACGCGCAGCGGTCGCCGGGTGAGCAGACCACGCAGCCACGTGACGGTCATGCGCGGCTCCCGGGGCGGCGGGTGACCAGTGCCAGCTGGCCATCGCGCAGATGCCAGGTGTACGTCAGACGGGCCGCGACCGCCGGATCATGCGTGGCCAGCACCAGCGCCGCGCCGGGCTTCAGGCCAGACAGCAGCACGTCCATCACGTGCTGCGCGGTCACGGAGTCCAGCTGTCCGGTCGGCTCATCGGCCAGGATCAGGCGCGGACGCGTGACGAGGGCGCGGGCCACCGCCACCCGTTGCGCCTGCCCACCGGACAATTCCTCGGGGAGCTGTGCGGCCAGCGCCCCAAGATCCACGCGCTCCAGCCAGTCCTGAGCTTCATGCAGGGCGCTCTGGGTGTCCTGACCGTTCAGGATCAGCGGCAGGGCCACGTTCTCCAGCGCGCTCAGGGACGGCAGCAGGCTTTGCGCCTGAAACACGAAGGACACCAGGCCGGGCCGCAGCGTGTCCGGTGCCCCCAGAGCCGGCCACGACAGCGTGCCCGAGGTGGGGGTATCGAGCGCGCCCAGCAGGTGCAGGAGGGTACTCTTGCCACTGCCTGAAGTGCCCAGCAGCGCGATGCGGTCGCCGGGTTGCACCTCGACGGAGACGCTGTGGAGGGCGTGGACGGTCTGGAGATCCACCTGAAAGTCTCGCGTCAGATCCTGGCCGCAGACCAGGGCCGGGGCCAGGCGGGCGGTCTGCTCGGCGTGCCGCTCGATCACGTCACGCATCCGTCCACCGTCCATCTTTCAGGTGCAGCACCCGGTCGGCCCGCCCGGCCAGGCGGAGGCTGTGCGTGGCGATCAACGCGGCGCGGCCCTGGGTGTGCACGAACTCGCCGATCACGTCGGTCATCCAGCCTTCGGTTGCGGCGTCCACCTCAGCGGTCGGCTCATCGGCCAACAGGATCTGGGGGCCGTGCGCCAGGGCGGCGACCAGCGCGGCCCGCGCCGTCTCCCCACCAGACAGCTGGGAAGGGTAGGCGTGCAGACGCTGTCCCAGCCCCACCTGACCGAGCAGGGCATGCGCCCGCGCGGTGTCAGGCCGCCCGAGCAGCGTGCCCGTCACCAGGGCGTTGTCCAGCACCGTCAGGTGGGGGATCAGGTTGCCGCTCTGCAGCATCACGCCCAGGTGCGCGGCGCGCAGCCGGGCCCGGTGCGCCTCCGGTTGCCGTGAGAGTCGTTCTCCACCGACCTCGATCCGCCCCCCATCCGGGTCGTCCAGGCCGGCCAGGCAGGCCAGCAGGGTGCTCTTCCCACTGCCGGAAGAACCCAGCAGCACGGTCAGTTCGCCCGGTCGCAGCTCCAGGCTCACGCCGCGCAGGGCACGGGTTTCATCGTCCCCCACGTGGTAGAAGCGGTACAGATCGGTCGCGCTCAAGAGGGTCATCCCGCTCACCGCCAGCGCAGCGAGTCGGACATCTGCTTCCAGGCGTCCACATTGTCCGAGCCCAGCGGGGCGGAGAACCGCAGCAGCACCCGTTTCCCAGCGTGCGAGAGCACATACAGCTCGTTCTCCAGTGCCGGGGCGCGGCCGGTCACGGCGTTCACCGGCCCGGTGGACGTGAAGCTCGCCCGGATGGCCGGCCCGGACGGCAGCGTCACCGCCTTTACGGAGGTGACCTTGAGGTTTGCGACGGTCTTCGCCAGGGCCGTCACTTCTGTCGCCCTCACGCTGGCCAGCGTGGGTATCCCGGTGGTATCGGTCGTCCAGACCTCCACCGCACCGAGTTTGGACGTGAAGGTCACGTGCGTGCCGCTCACGGCGCGGGCCCAGCCCTCCGGCACCTCCAGCGAGTACCCGCCGGCCGCGCCCTCGTAGCGCACGAAGGCCTGATTGTCGGGAATGTCGCCGACTGGGTGGGTTTCCGGGGCGACCTGGGTGGACGTCTGCGCCTGGGCGGCGAGGGGAACCAGGGCCGCTGTCAGGAGCAGCGCGGTGGTGTGCAGGAACTTGCTCATGGTGAACCTCCACCGTGACCGTAAAGCCGGGATGTTGAGGTGCGGTAAAGACCACGCCAGAACGTGGAGCGTGCAAACAGCGCCACGAGGGGCAGCAGGAATCGGCTGCCCCTCGCCATGACGCTTTGCCCGCTTACTTGGCGGTCGCCCGGACCCGGCGCACTTCCAGGGCCACGGGAATGAAGCTCAGCAGCACCACCACGCCGACGAGCAGCAGGATGTACCGGTCGAGGTTGGGAATCAGGCCACCCAACGCGTACCCGAGCAGCGGCACACTCAATGCCCACAGCAGGCCCCCGATCACGTTGTAGGTCAGGAACTTCGGGTAGGACATGCCACCTACCCCGGCCATGGTCGGGGCGATGGTGCGCACCACCGGCACGAAGCGCGCCAGAATCAGCGCCCGACTCCCATGCCGGTCGAAGAACGCCTGAGTGCGCTGCACGTACTCGGGCCGCAGCAGACGACTGTCCGGACGGTTGAAGACGCCTGGACCGAACCTCCGGCCGATGGCGTACCCGACACTGTCTCCCAGGATGGCGCCAGCGGCCACAGCAAGCATCAGTCCCGGCAGGTTCAGCGTGCCCTGTTTGGCGAGCAGGCCCGCCGTGATCAGCAGGCTGTCGCCGGGCAGGAAAAAGCCGGCCAGCAGGCCGGACTCGGCGAAGACCATGCCGAAGATGCCGGCGTAGGAAACACTCTGGATCAGGTGCGGGAGATCGAACATGGCTGGAGCTTAAGCAGCGCAGGTAAAGGGTCGGTATACCCGCGAAGTGGGGGATCCGGGTTCCTCGTGAGGGTGACCGGAATCCCCACCTGAGCCCATGCTCAGGCCGCTTCGATGTCTGTCGGCGCGAGCGCCACCTGATCGCGGCGCGTCACGGCGAGGTAGCTCACGACGCCCAGGATGGCCAGCAGGAAGATCCCGCTGGTGGCCGTGGTGCCCAGGCCCAGCCCGCCATCGGCCTTCGCCTGCGACAGCGAGTCGCCGATGGACGCGCCCAGCGGCCGGGTCAGGATGTACACGATCCAGAACGTCAGGATGCCGTCGAGTTTCAGGTAAACGTGGGCCAGGGCCGCGAGGACGATCAGGCCGGCGAACAGCCCCACCGATACGAAGTACCCGAGTTGCAACTGCTCGGCCACCAGGTCGCCGGTCGCGGTGCCCAGGGCGAAGGTGAACAGCACCGCCAGCCAGTAGAAGGCTTCGCGCCGCGCCGTGAAGATCGAGTGGATCGACAGGGTGCCCTCGCGCCGCCACCACGCGAAGAAGGTGAGCGCCAGGGCCACGGCGAAGATGGCGCTGCTCGTCCACAGGCTGACGCCCAGGTTGTCGGTCAGGTTGTCGGTGATCAGGGTGCCGACCACGCTGATCAGCACGATGGCCGTCCAGTAGATGCCGGGAACGTAGCGGGTGGAGCGGAACTGTGCGATGAGGACGGCGATCAGGAGGGCGCCCATGACCAGGGTGGTGCCGCTCAGACCGAGCTTGAGGGTGGTGTTGAGGTCGTCGGCAGCGGTTTCACCGACGGTGGTGGCGAGCACCTTGATGCTCCAGAAGAAGGCCGTGACCTCCGGCACCTTGCTGATCAGGGTGCGCAGCGACGGGGCCTGGGCGCTGAGGGCGGAGGTCACCGGGCACGTCCTGTGGGAGGGGGCGGCTGAACCTGGGGGGAGCAGATGGGCAGGGTCTCGTTCATGGGGCCTCCGGCGCACTCAGCGCTGGCGCACCATCACCTCTCCGGGTTAAGCCCAGGTATAGGCATCAGCACGCGTCTGTCACGGCCGCGCGGCTGACTTCAGCCTGACAGCGCGGGCGTCATGTGGCGGGCAAGACCCGCCCCACGCGACCCTGGAGGACGCCATGAACCGATCTATCCTGCTGTTGTCTGCCCTGTGCCTGACCGCCACCGCCTCTGCCCAGACGCCCGCGCCGATCGTGATGTACTCGGCCATCGGGTACGCGCAGAACGTCATTGACGCCTTTACTAAGAAGACCGGGATTCCGGTCAAGATGGTGGATCTGTCCACCGGCCCGCTGGTGGCCAAGGTGCAGGCCGAGAAGCAGAATCCGCAGTGGAACGTGGTGTGGTTCGACGGGGCCGAGGCGATGCGCGACCTGGCCAACCAGAACATGCTCCTGAAGGGGTGGGAGCCGGACGTGAAATGGAACGCGCTGTCCAAACAGGTGCGCCCCGCCGACAAGGCCTACATTCCTGGCGGCGTGACGCTGGCTGGCGTGTTCATCGTGAACACCAAGCTGGTGCCGGATAGCAAGATGCCCGTCAGCTGGGCGGAGCTGAGCAAGCCCGAATGGAAAGGGCTGGTCGGCATGCCCAACCCGGCGGTGTCCGGCCCGACGTACCCGCTGGTGGCGGGCCTGATGCAGGCCATGGGCGGCGAGGCGCAGGGGAAAGCGGTGCTGAGCAGCGTGAAGGCCAACGGCCTGCAGGTGTTCGACACGAACGGCCCGATGATCAAGCAGCTGCTCTCCGGCGGGATCGCCATCGCCGCCGCGCAGAGCACCCGCGCGGTGGACGCGCTGATCAAGAAAGAGGCCGTGAAGGTCGTGTATCCCAAGGGCGTGTCCCTGCTGCCCTCTGATTTCGGCATCAGCGCCAAGGCCAGCCCGGCGGTGCAGGACAGCGTCAAGAAGTTCATCGAGTTCTTCCTGTCCCCCGAGGGGCAGGCGGCCGCCCTGAACTCCGGGGACAGTGACGGTTACTTCTACCCGCTGGTCGACGGGGTGAGCGCCAACGCCCTGGCGACGCCCATCGAGAAGGTCGCGTTCCTGAAGGTCGATCCGCTCGTGTGGGGTCCGCGCGAGGCCGAGATCAACACGTGGTTCGCGAACACCATCGCGCGCTGAGTCGGTGGCCGCGCTGAACACCCGATTCCTGAGCGTCGGTGCCCGTCCACGGCCAGGGGGGCACCGGCCGTACCGCATTCTGACCCATGTGGCCGGCGCGGCGCTGCTCGTGGTGGTGGGCGTGCTGCTGCTCTACCCACTGCTGAGCTTCCTGCTGCTGTCGTTCGTCCCCGGCCTGTTCGGACAGGCGGGGGGAGGAGTGGGCTCGTTTGCCCGGGCGCTCGACGGCTACGCGCTCGAAGCGCTGCGGAACTCGCTGCTCGTCGGCGTGGTGTCGGCGGTGATCTCCGCGGCGCTGGGCCTCCTCCTGTCTTGGCTGGCGCGGCGCACCACGCTGCCTGAGGGCCGCGTCATCGAAGGCCTGATGTGGGTTCTGCTACTCACGCCGTCGTACCTGGTGTCGGTCGGATGGCTGGCCCTGATTCAGCGGGGTGGGGTGCTGTCCGGCCTGGGCCTCGACTGGCCGGGCCTGCGCACGGTCATCCTCGGGCCGAGCGGGGTGATCCTCGTGCTGGCCCTCGCGCATGTGCCCTTCTCGTACCTGGCGACGGCGTCGGCATGGAGTGGCGTGGGGGGCGAGCTGGACGAGGCCGCGCGCGTGCATGGCGTCCGCCCGTCCCGGCGCACCTGGCTGACGGTGCGGCTGCTGGCACCTGCCGTTGCCGCCGCGTTTGCGGTGTCGTTCGCGGAGTCGCTGGGAGATTTCGGGGTGGCGAGCACCCTCGCGGCAAACGCGCACTTCCCGGTGGCGACCTTCGCGATCTACCGGGCACTGTACGCCAATCCGCTGGACTTCCCGCTGGCCTCGGCGACCAGCTGGCTCCTGCTGCTCATCACGGGCGTGGCGCTGCTGCTGCAGGCGCGGGTGGCCCGGCGGGCCCGGGCGTACGCGTCCCTGACCGGGCGTTCCAGACCGCCGCGCCGGGTACCGCTTGGATGGGCCGGCACCGTCACGGCCCGGCTGGGCCTGACCGCGCTGGTGCTCCTCGCGCTGGGCATCCCGGCCCTGGGAACGGTGGTCAGCGCGTTCCTGAGGCGCATCAGTGACGGCCTGAGCGTCCCGAACATCACGCTGGAGTACTTCGTGGCGGCGGCCCACACGGGTCTGGGCGGGCCATTCATGTATTCGGCACTGCTGGCCGTGCTGGCGGCCACAGTGGCGGTCGCGCTCGGACTGGGCCTGGCCGGCCTGCTCAGCCGGCCCACGCCGCTGGCGCGGGGCCTTGACCTGGCGCTCCTCGGCGCGATGGCCACGCCGGGCCTGGTGCTCGCTGCAGGGTATATTTTCGCGTTCAACCGGCCGTTCCTGCCGTTGTACGGCACGTCGTGGCTGCTCGGCGTCTCGTACGCGGCGGGGGGCATGCCGAGCACCAGCCGGTTGCTGCTGGGGCCGGTCACGCAGCTCCACCGCAGTCTCGGTGAGGCGGCGCGCACGCACGGCCTGGGGCCGGGCGCGGTGCTCCGCACCATCACGGTGCCGCTGCTGGCCGCGCCCCTGTTCTCGGCGTGGCTGCTCTCTGCGACGCATATCATGTTCGAGCTGCCGATGAGTCAGCTGCTGTATCCACCGGGCTCCCCGCCGCTGCCGGTGGCGCTGGTGAGCTGCTCGAACAACTTCGATTACTCGCTGGGCGCGGCACTGGAACTGGAAGCGGTCGGGCTGGTGCTGCTGGCCGTGTGGGCACTGCGCTGGATCTTCGCCCGGGTGGTACCGGCCGGGTGGCAGCGCGCCACAGTGCCAGCCACTCCGTCGGCGGTGGAGCCCCACCCCGCATCCATACCGCCGGCCGGTACTGCGTGAGTGGCCTAATCATCGAGGTGGCGTCCCGCCGCTTTGGCAGCGTGCAGGCGCTGGACACCGTCAGCCTCTATGTGCAGGCCGGCGAGTTCGTGGTGCTGCTCGGGCCGTCCGGTTCCGGGAAGACCACGCTGCTGCGGGCCCTGGCCGGACTGGAGACGCTCGACGCGGGCCGGATCACATTGGGCGGGCGCGTGGTTGAGGACGCCAGCCGGGGCCTGCGCGTCCCGCCAGAGGAGCGCCGACTGGGCATGGTCTTTCAGGAGTACGCGCTGTGGCCCCACCTGAGCGCCCTGGAGAACGTGGCCCTGCCGCTGCGCGAGGCCCGCCACCGCGACTGGCGGGAGCGGGCCCGGCGGACGCTGGAACGCGTAGGCCTCGACGCCCACGCGGCCCGGTTTCCGTTTGAGTTGTCCGGCGGGCAGCAGCAGCGGGTGGCGCTGGCCCGCGCGCTGGCCGGGGAGCCGGAGGTGTTGCTGTTTGACGAGCCGCTTTCGAACCTCGATGCGCAGCTCCGTGATGAGCTGCGCCTGGAGATCGCGCAGCTCACCCGCGAGGGCGGCGTCACGGCCGTATACATCACGCATGACCAGGCGGAGGCGTTCTTCCTCGCGGATCGGCTGGGCGTGATGCGTGCCGGGCAGCTGGTGCAGTTCGCACCGCCCGAAGAAGTGTACGCGGCGCCCGCCACGCTGTTCGTCGCTGGGTTCACCGGCGCCGCCGGCCAGGTGAGCGGCGTGGTGGACGGAGGGGCCGTGCGCTGCGGCACCGTGAGCGTAACCCTGCCGGCACCCGCCCGGCTGCAGGGACCGGTGCGCCTGGCGCTCCGTCCGGACGCCTTGATCCTCCACGACACCCCCCAGCCGAATGCGTTCACGGCCCGTCCGGTACACTGCGCGTACGTCGGCGGGTTCTTCCAGGTATGGCTGACCCTGGACAGCGGCGAACGGGTGCTGGCACACTGCCCGCACCGGGTACCAGATGGAACGGTCGTGTGGATTACCCTCGATCCGCAGCGAACCCTGGTGTATGCCGACGCCGCCCTGCCTGCGGAACAGACGGTAGGACAGTCAGTTCCAGCGGCCCGCTGAGACCACCCAGCTGGCCCTTTTCCACGATCCATGGCAGCGCGGGTGCGCTGCCCAAGGTGAATCCATGAATGGCATTTTTCTGTTTCTGTCGTCGTTTCTCGCGTCCTCGGTGGAGATGGTCGAGGCGCTGACCATCGTGCTGGCGGTGGGCCTCACACGCGGCTGGCGCTCCGCCCTGATCGGAACGGCCGCCGCCCTGGCCGTACTGGCCATCATCGTCGCTCTTTTCGGACCGGTGCTCGGTCGCATTCCGTTGCAACCCCTGCGCCTGATCGTGGGCGGCCTACTGCTCGTCTTCGGCGTGCAGTGGTGGCGCAAGGCCATGCTGCGCGCCAGCGGCTTCAAGGCCCTGCATGACGAGGACGTCACCTTCGCCGAAGAGACCACCGCCGCACGGGCGCAGGGCGCGGTGGCCCCCGGCGCTCTGGACTCGTATGGGTTCGCACTGACCTTCAAGAGCGTGCTGCTCGAGGGCCTGGAGGTGGCGTTCATCGTGGTGACCTTCGGCGCCAGCGCCCAGCGGCTCGGGCTGGCCGCCTGGGGGGCCGGTGCCGCGCTGCTGGTCGTCCTGGGCCTGGGCCTGCTGATCCACCGGCCGCTCAGTCAGGTGCCGGAAAACACCCTGAAGTTCACGGTCGGCGTGATGCTCACCACCTTCGGCACGTTCTGGGCGGCCGAGGGGGCCGGAGCAGTGTGGCCCGGCGGAGATACGGCGATCCTCGGTCTGCTGGTCGTGTACGCGGCCGCGTCGTATGGGTATGTGTCGTGGCTCAGGCGGCTGCACACGGCCCGGGCGGCGCGCACGGAGGTGACCGCGTGAAGTACGTGACAAGCTTCTTCCGGTTCTGGTACGACTTCATCGTCGGGGACGACTGGACGGTGGCGGCCGCCGTGGTCGCGGCATTGATCGTCACGGCGCTCCTCGCCCACCTCGCGGGCGCGTGGGTGGTGCTGCCGCTGGCCGTGCTGGTCTTCGTCGCCGTCAGCCTGTGGAAGGCCAGCCGCTCCTGAACGCCGTTCCCGGCTATACCTTCCCTAAAGGTGGGCCGCCTAAAACAGAAGGCGTAAAGGAGATTCACCATGAAAAAGACCCTTCTGTATACCGTACTACCCTTCGCCGCCCTGTTCAGCCAGGTTCACGCTGCGCCGCTGGATGTTCCACAGGCAACCATCGTCAGCGAATCAAAAGGGGGCGGATACACTCCAGATAATCAACTCTATACCGAGAGTGCGTGGCAGAGTGTCATTATCCCTGAAGTCGCCATGTCCAAGCTGGGAACTTTCAAGAATATACAGCTCGCCGTTGTGAACATGCCCAACAATGTCCACTTCAAGCTCCTGCCCCAGGAAGCGCCCGGACAGGTGGGCCTGTCGATCTGGCGGACGAACAAGACCCAGCGGGTCGGTCAGGTCGGCCTCTTTACCCTGACGAATCCCGTCACCCACTTCAGCTACACCTTCCAGGCCATGGTGATGGGGGCCGGCACCTGAGCGTGACCACATGACCCTCCCCCAGGGTGTCGAAGCCGCGGACTGCAGGGTTCGCGGTTTTGCGTGTGCCATGGGTATACCTGGGCTTTACCTGCATTCCATACCGTCACGTCCATGACTCCAGAACTCCAGGCGGTGATCCTCGGCGTGGTCGAGGGCCTCACCGAGTTCCTCCCCGTCTCCTCCACCGGTCACCTGATCGTCGCCGAGAGCCTGATCGGCTACCGCGATACCGGGGAGGTCTTCACCGTCGTTATCCAGCTCGGCGCGATCCTGGCCGTGATCCTCTACTACTGGCGGCAGCTGATCGGGCAGCTCA
Organism: Deinococcus metalli; assembly: GCF_014201805.1. Classification (NCBI taxonomy): domain Bacteria; kingdom Thermotogati; phylum Deinococcota; class Deinococci; order Deinococcales; family Deinococcaceae; genus Deinococcus; species Deinococcus metalli. The sequence continues at coordinate 93,136 of NZ_JACHFK010000014.1, forward strand.
CCCGCCTCTTCCAGGGCAGCGCGCCCGCCCGCACCTTCTGGCTGAACCTGATCGTGGCCTCGGTGCCGGCCGCCCTGCTGGGGCTGCTGTTCGAGAAGGCCATCAAGGCCGCCCTGTTCTCCCCACTGACCGTGGCGATCAGCGCCATCCTCGGTGGGATCATTCTGTGGTGGGTGGACACCCGGCGGCATGAGGCCACGGTCGAGCTGACCGAGCCCGACCTGGACAGCGTCACCATCCGGCAGGCAGCGCTGATCGGGGTGGCGCAGGCGGTCGCGATCATTCCCGGCGTATCCCGCAGCGGGGCCAGCATCGTCGGCGGCCTGCTCACGGGCCTGAACCGCGTAACAGCCACGGCCTTCTCGTTCTTCCTGGGCATCCCGATCCTGGGCGGCGCGGGCCTGTACAGCCTGTACAAGGCCCGGCACGCGCTGGGCAGCATTCCCGGCGGGAGCGTCACGCTGGTCATCGGGACGGGCGTGGCCTTCGTGACGGCGCTACTGTCGGTGACGTGGCTGCTGCGCTACGTGTCCACGCATGACTTCCGGGGCTTTGCGGTCTACCGGGTGATCATGGGTGTGGTCATCCTGGCCCTGCTCGCGGCCGGCGCGCTGAAGTGACGGCTCATGGTCTGCGGGCCAGTGCAGGCACGTCCGTCAACCAGCCGGACAAGCCCGCGTCGCCACTGAGATTCAGTGTGATCCTGAGGCCGTGTGGCGTGACCGGCTGAACCTGGAGTACGCCGCCGTGCACTTGGCAGATCCGCGCGACGACGGCCAAGCCCAGGCCACTACCGTCAGTGACGCTCCCCGGCGCGCGATAGAACTCCTTGCCCAAGTGCGCCAGGGCCGCGCCCGGAACGCCGGGCCCTTCGTCTTCCACGCTGACGTAGACTCGGTTTGCCCGTGTCTGCACCTGAAGCCGGATGCTGGCGCCCGGTGCGTGCCGGGCCGCGTTGAGCAGCAGGTTCTCCAACGCCTGCGTGAGCAGGGCCTCGTTGCCCCGCAACTGGACGTGCGCCGGGCCATCATAGGCCGCGCCGTGTCTGCGGGCCAGCGACTGAGTACACGCGCCGATGTCGAAGGGCACCAGTTCGGCCCGGTTCTCACGGGCGAGGGTCAACAGCGCTGTGGTCAGGTGGGTCAGGCGGGTCACCTGCTCATCAGCAGTCTGCAGGATCTCATCGTCGCTCACCCAACCGTGGCGATGCGCATCCAGTTGTACGCGCAGTGCCGTCAATGGGGTGCGCAGCTCGTGCGCCGCGTGTCGGGTGAACTCGGTCTCGCGTTGGCGGAAGGCCTGCAGGCGCTCCAGCATGGCGTTGAAGGTACGGGCCAGCCGGGCGACCTCCCCGCCGCCCTGCGGCAGTGGCACCCGGGCGCTCAGGTCGCCGGAGGCCGTGACCTGCTCGGTGATGTCGAGCATGTGATCGAGCGGTTTCAGCGCGCCGCGGCTGAGCAGCGCCGCCACGGCAGCGCCCAGAACCGACATCACCGTCACGGAGTACAGCACCGTGCGCAGGTAGGCATTGACGCCCAGATGGTAGGCGTGCAGCGGGAGCGTGGCCTCGAGCTCGGTCCCCGGCCCCAGCGCCGGGAGTGGCGTCCGCCGGATGATCCAGCTGGTGTCGCCATCCGCGTCTGAAGTGTTTGGAAAGGCCCCACCGAATTCCTGCATGGGTTTCCCGTTCTTGAGCAGCCGGGCACGGATGCCGGACTCGCTCGCCACGGCGCGCAGCGACTCGCCTTCCGCCTGATCACGCACGAACGACGCGAGGTAGGTATCCAGATCCGTGTTCACGTCACGCAGGGCCGTCTGTCGGAACTCCAGGTAGCCGAACAGGCCCTGCGCGACCAGCGCGACCGCCACCGTCAGCGCGATCAGGCCCGCCAGGCGGGCGTGCAGGCTCATGTGAGTGCGCCAGTCCCCAGACAGTACCCGCGCGCGTCGGTGCGGATCACCTCGGGCCCGAGTTTGCTCCGGAGGTGGTGCACGCACACCTTCACGGCACCGGGATCCGAGGCTTGCCCATCCCACACCAGATCGAACAGCTCCGTCGAGGGGTACAAGCGGCCTGGTGAGCGCGCCAGTCGTTCGAGCAGCGCGTACTCCCTCCCGCTCAACGATACGGGCTGGCCCGCCCAACACACCGTCTGCCGGGAAAAATCCAGCTCGAGTGCACCCACCGTGACGCGGTCACTGCGCAGGTCGCTGGCCCGTCGCAGCAGGGCGCGAACACGGGCAAGCAGTTCCGGCAGATCGAAAGGCTTGACGAGGTAGTCGTCACCCCCCAGATCCAGGCCTTCCACCCGGTCCCCGCTGGTGTCCCGCGCGGTCAGGAAGAGCAGCGGCCCCCGATAGCCGGCAGCACGCACCTCCCGCGCCAGCGTGAAACCGCCGGAGGCGTCATCCGGAAGGCGGACATCCAGCAGGGCGAGGTCAGGCTCCGTATCCACGAACGAGGCCCTGCCCGCCTCCAGGGTTCCTGCGTGCCGCACTTCATGTCCCTGACTTTCCAGCGCTCGGCGCAGCGGCATCGCGATAGCCTCCTCATCCTCGACCAGCAATATCCGCATGGTTCAGCGTACTCGCGCAGCGGGTTTGAGCGCAGCACGTCGCGTCAACACAGGACTTCCACCATGAACAGCCCGTAGTGGTTCACGTCATGGCCGCCCCGACGCTGGAACGCGGAATGCAGGGCCGGCAGGTGGCGCCCCACGCCGTGACGCAGGGCCACCACGTGGCGGCCGGCGGCCAGTTGCGCGCCGTAGTGCTCAATGAAGTCCCGTTCGCGGGTCAGGCCCTGCAGTATCCGCGTCACCCTGCATGCCGTCCCATGATGCGCGCCGGTCACGTCCAGGGCGATCAGGCCGTCTGCCCCACTGAGGACCTCCGTGTGGGCCAGGCCCAGTTCACGCAGGTCACGGCACAGCAGCTCGGCGGCGTCGGGCGTGTCCAGCACGCCGTACACGGCGCTGTGGGCGGAGAAAGCGAAGTGGTACGGGCTGGGGCGCATGTGTGCAGTCATGGGGTCTCCTGGGCTCAGCGCCGAATGGGAGGGTTTCCGCCGCGCTGCTGATGTGCTGCGCAGCGTGACTGGCCGCAGTTAAGGGCCGGTTACGGCACCTGGCCCGCAGTCATAACCTCGCCGTAACCGGCGCTCCCTACAGTGAACACAGGCGAGGCGGTCAGGCCACGTCCGGCCGCGCCCCGGCCCTCCCCCGCCTGCCCGGCCCTGACGGGCGGCGACCTCCCCTCCCCCTCTCGCCATCACGAACCAGGAGACCCATGAACTTCATTCCCATCCTGTTGACTGCCGTCCTGCTGGGCACCGCCCACGCCGCCTCCCCCGTGCAGACCAAGGGCTCGGCCGTGACCATCGACCTGATCGCCGGGCAGGGGAGTACCAACGGCGGTCTGAATTTCAACGGCGGTGCCAGGGGTGATCGCACCTTCACCGTGCCGCTCGGAGCGACCGTCACCGTCAAATTCAAGAACATGGGCATCATGCCGCACAGTTTCGTGATCCGGCAGGGCGGCGCCGCCCCGACCGATGCGGACGCCAGCGACGCGGTCTTCACGTCCGGCTACGCGCCCGCCAAGGTCGAGGCCGGCATCAGACCAGGAGCCACCACCCAGGTGGTCTTCAAGGCCAGCAAGGCCGGATCGTACTACTTCGTGTGCGGCGTCCCCGGGCACGCCATGGGTGGGCAGTACATCCGCCTCGTGGTGTCGAAGGCCGCCACGGTCGCCTCGTTCAAGTGAAGCCGCCGGCGTGACGTGTCCAAGTCCATGAGCAGGCACGCTCGACTCCGCATTCTCCAGGTCGTGAGCGCCCCGCATACTGTTCCAGACGGCTGGGTTGGCGAGGGCGGTGCCTGTTCATCTTCTGCACGGCGGCAGTCCCGCGGCCACATTGCACCGGGCCGCCTCAGGGCGCACTGAGCAACTCGTTGCGGCGCACGAACGCCCGCATGAACCGGCCGAGGATGCGGGTCTGCGTGCCGTAGGCGTCCACGGCCGCAAGTTTGGTCGCCGCCTGGGCGTCGGCCAGGTCGACCCGCTGCCAGGGCGTGAGGGGGGCCAGGGGCGGCACCGTCAGGGACAACTGCGGGTGCAGGCCCTTGGGTAGCGGCCATTCCAGGCCGCCGTGAACCATCCAGAAGCGCAGGTGGGCCGTCTGCTGCCGGTGGGCGAGCAGGCGCTGCGCGATGGACGAGAGGGTGTGGTGATCCGGGTGGAAGTCCTGCGGGGAGGGCACGAGCACCAGATCCGGCTGAACGCGGTCAAGCACGCGCCCCAGGTCGGCCTCCAGCGCCTGACCGGTGTACGGGGCTCCGGGCGTCAGGGCCCCCGTGATATACACGGCCGCTGCCGCCGTGGTCGGGACGGTGTACGCCCGCGCGTAGTTGGTGGTGTAAAGACTGTGGAGACCGCCATCCGGGTAACCGAGCATGACCGTGTGGGCCGCGTCGACGCCCAGCAGCGCGGCGGCGCGGCGGGCCTCCAGGACGCGCGCGTTGCCGAGCGCCCGCATGTCCTGGGCGCTGGGATCGAGCACCCGGCGCGTCACCATGGCATCGAACTCGAAGCCGTCCCCGGCGGTCGCCCACACGATGGTGACGTCCGCGCCGGCCGCGCGGGCCTGCTGGATCATCCCGGCGCAGCACAGCGTCTCATCATCCGGGTGGGGGGAGAGCATCAGCACGCGCTGGCCACGGGTGAAGGCCGGCGCGGGTGGGAGCGCCGCCACCCGGTCGGCCCCGGCGTCGTACAGCTGCGCCACCTGCGGGGAGTTGATCCACGCAGCCAGGATCAGCAGGGCCAGCAGCGTCAGGGGAAGCACGAGTGGGCGAACCTTCGGGCGCTTCATTTGAGGATGTTCACCGCCCGGCTGGCCACCAGGACGACCGTGAGCATGGACGTGGCGGCCTGCAGCATCATCAGCCCCTTGGCCCGCCGGCTCAGCGGCAGCGCGTCCGTGGGGCTGAACGCCGAGCCGTTGGTGAACGCCAGGAAAAGATAGTCGAGGTACATCGGCCGCCACGGGGGCATGGTCGGTGTCAGGCCCATCTGCGGGTACCGGAAGTCCGGGGGCGTGCCCGCCAGGGCCCGGCGCAGCGGGCCAGCCTGATCCAGCTCCCAGTACCACAGGCTGAAGACCAGCACGTTGGTCACCCAGATGTTCAGCGCGCCGGCCAGCAGGCTGACCCCACTGGCGCTGCTGCCACGCAGCAGGCTGAGCACCAGCAGAGCCAGCGAGGACAGGTTGGTCAGATGCAGCAGGGCGATCACGGCGATGGCCAGGTGGCGGCTGTCGCGGGCCCAGGTCAGGGCCTGGGGGCCCATCCGGATCAGGTGCCGGCGGGCCCGACCGCGCACGACCACCAGGGGCAGGAGCAGCAGCACCTCCAGGCTGGGGAGCAGCCACGTGGGCCCGAGGGTCAGGTGTTCGCTCAGCACCAGGTTCAGGCCGATCACGGCCAGGATGGCGAGGCGCGCCGGCCACAACGACTCGGGCGGCGGGGGCGCCGTCATGGGGCGGGGAACCTGAGGTGAACCTGGAAGGTGGTGGCCGTCCACTGCGGGATAAGCTGGGCCTGCCAGCGCCGGGCGAGGGCGTCGACGAGCGCCAGGCCCAGACCGCTGCCTGCGACGGCCTGCACGTCCAGTCCACGCTCGAAGGGTTGCAGCAGCCGCAGCCAGTCCTCCCGCAGCGGGCCGGAACCAGCGCTCTCCACCATCAACTCATGTCCGGCTGCCCGCAGGACGACCGCCTCCCCCTCTCCGTATTTGAGGGCGTTTTCCAGCAGGTTGCTCAGCGCCCGCGCCACCCCATCGTGCTCCGCGTTCACGCGGGCGGGTTCGACCTGCAGGATGAAGCGCTTGCCGTAATTGAGGGCCGTGTCCTCCAGCGCCTGGGTGACACCGACGGCCACCGCGGCCAGGTCGACTGGCGCCAGGGCGGCCGGGGCCTCCGTGCGGGCCAGGGCCAGCAGGCCCTCGGTGATGGTCTGCAGTTCCTCGACCCGTCCGCGCATGCCGTGCAGGGCGCGCTCGTACTCGGCCGCGTCACGGGGCTTGCGCAGGGTCAGGTCGAGCCGGCCGCGCAGCACGGTCAGGGGCGTGCGCAGCTCATGTGCAGCGGTGCGCGCGAAGGCCTTCTCCCGCTCGATGGTGCCCGCGAGCCCGTCAAGCATGGAGTTCACGGTTCTCGTCAGGCGGGCCATCTCATCGTTGCCCGGTGCCTGCAGCACGCGCTCCGCGTAGTCACCCCGCCGGGCGATCGCGTCGGCGGTTCGGGCCACGGCGTCCACTGGGCGCAGGGCGCGGTCGGCGAGCCAGTACCCGGCGGCGCACGCGGCGGCGATCATGAACACGCTACCGATCAGCAGCAGTTTTGCCAGCGTCTCCAGGAAACCCGAGAGGGCCTCGGTGGAGCGCGAGACCCGCAGCACCAGGCCGTCGGCGGGCAGGGTCAGCACCCGGCGGGCATCTTCGGTGGTCAGGCCGGATGTGACGGGAAAGCGCGCCTGCGCTCCTTCCGAGCCGTTCCCAGCCCGCGTAATCACCTGCCCGTCCGGCCGCAGCAGTTCGATGCTCAGGTCGGCGCTGGGCTTGAGATCCGGCGTGAAGGTCGCCTCACCACCGACCCGCTCAATGCTGGCGCGCGCCACGCTGGCCGTCTCCTGCAACGTGGCGTCCAGGGAGGCACCCAGGGCCCGCTCCGCCGCGAAGTACACGCCACCGCCACCGAGCATGATGGTCACGGCGAACACCAGCGCGTACCCGAGGGTCAGTTTCACCCGCAGGCTCAGGTGCTGGATCACTCCACACCGCCCAGCCGGTACCCGGTGCCGCGCAGCGTGACGATCAACGCGTCGTCGGTCTTGCGGCGGATGATGCTGACGTACACGTCGATCAGTTTGGGTTCCACGCCCGCCTCGCCGCCCCACAGCCGGTTGATGATCTCGTCCCGGGTGAACACCCGCCCGGGATGCAAGGCGAGCAGTTCCAGCAGCCCGAACTCCCGGCGGGCCAGGTCGGCGCGGAGGCCCGCACGGTAGAGTTCCCGGCCCGCGAGATCCATGACCCAGCCGCCAGGGAGGGCGAGGGTGTTCTGGGCGTTGCCGCTCGCGCGGCGCAGCAGGGCCCGCACCCGGGCACTGAGTTCCGTGAAGTCAAAGGGCTTGAGCAGGTAGTCGTCTCCACCAGCGTCGAGCCCCTGGACGCGGTCGGCGACCGTGCCACGCGCCGTGAGGTACAGGATCGGCGTGACGAGGCCGCCCACGCGCAGCTGTCGGCCCAGCACATAGCCGGCGTCGATGCCCTCGGGCAGCATCACGTCCAGGATCAGCAGGCTGTACGGGAAGAGCTGTGCGAGCTCGGCCCCCACCGTGGCGCTGGGGGCCACGTCGACCTCATAGCCGTCCTCGCCCAGGCCATCACGGAGCAGTTCGGCGATGTGCGGGTCATCCTCGACGACCAGCAGGCGCATCAGGCGCGCCTCAGGAACGGCAGGACCGCGAGCGTGGCCATCACGCACATCAGCCCCGTCAACGCCCCGGCGAGCACGTCCGTGGGGTAGTGCACGCCCAGCACCACGCGCGTGAAGCCCATCAGCGCAGCGTAGACGACGCCTGTGCCCAGCACCACCCACCGCCAGCGGCTCCGCCAGGCCAGGACGACCAGCACGGTGGCCAGGGCCGACGCGGCGGTCGCGTGCCCACTGGGGAAGGACAGGCCCGAGACGTGCACGTCACTTGGCCACAGGTCTGGACGCGGCCGACCGTACGCCACCTTGAGCAGCCACTGCGCCGCCTCGGCCAGCCACAGGCCCACACCCGCGAAGACTGCGAAGGAGCGCTCCCCCAGGAACCACAGAACCAGCGGCAGCAGCAGGAACAGTGGCGTGGTGACCCACGGGCCGCCCACGACATTCATGATCTGCCCGAAGATCTGCAGGCCTGCCCCAGTGTGCGCGTGCAGCCACGTCATGGCGCTGATATCCAGCGTGACCGGCTGGCGTTCCAGAACTTCCTGTCCCAGGATCAGCACGCCGGCAGCGGGTGCAGCCGCTCCGGCGGCGGGCCAGATCCACAGTGGGCGCGTTGCTGTGGAGGGCGTCTGAATGGGGGCGGTCATCATGCCGCGCAGCATGCCGAAGACAGGTTAAGCTGGGGTATACCGGGGCTGGGGCTCTGAACGCCACGCGCCGATCATCGAGGCAAGGCGCAGAGTGGGAAGCAGGCGCAGCATGGCCCGACGTGGCGGGACTGTGCGTGGTTTACCCAGCGGCACGCGTGTCTCCTCTGACGTCACACTGGGTTCTTAACGGACCACGCCGGTGGCGGGATGGAACTCCGGCAGATAGTGCCGAACCGTGGCCCGCAGAGCCTCGCCGTGCCGATACAGATCGGTCACGGCTGTGAGATCGTGCCGGGTCTCGGTGCGATCCTCGTTGTCGAACAAGCCCACCTGCCAGCGCTTGCCGTTCAGGTACAGCCGGCACACCGGCTTGCGGTTGTTGTCGTCGAACAGCACGCCGCAGTAGCTCTGCACATCCCGCATCACCACCCGCGTGACGTCCGTCTCGGACGCCACGATCGCCCGCACGATCAGGAAGGCCTCGTACTCCTCCGTGGTCGTCGTGACCAGGGATGCGGGCTCGGCGCCCACAGCCTCGGGTCGGGTCTCAGACATCGCGGCTGGGAGCGCCACATCCTGCGCGCCCTGCTGCCCGATGACGCCCTTGAGCCGCTCGCTGAACACGTCGCTCAGGTGCGCCTGATACGCCTTGCTGATGAACGGGATGAACTGCTGGCGCACCTTCGCCGTGATCGTCCCCTGGTGCACCTTCCCGATCAGCAGTCGCGCGAAGTCCTCGCTGGGGTTCAGCAGTTCCTCGGCCAGCGCCCGCTTCAGCTCACGGACGTACTTCAGCTCACTGGCGGTGCTGAGGATGGTGTCCACGTTGAACTGCGCCCGCGTGAACTTGCGCAGCTCGTCCAGGTCACCGTCGCGCAGGCCCAGCAGGTCGACCTTCAGGAAGGGCTGTGGATCCATCTTGTTTGGCGCGTCTAGGTCGGTGAAGAACCAGTACTGCACTCCGTTGGTCAGGACGCTGAAGCGGACGTTGCTGACGTGAAAGTAGCGGAACAGCTGGGAGTACTCTGCCTCGCGCAGGTTGCTGGTGTGCGCCTTGCACTCGAAGATCATGCTCGGCTTCCCGTCGTGCAGGATGGCGTAGTCGACCTTCTCGCCCTTTTTCAGGCCGACATCGGCGACCAGCTCGGGCGTGACCTCCATAGGGTTGAACACGTCGTAGCCGAGCAGCTGAATGAAGGGCAGCACGAAGGCGTGCTTGGTGGCCTCCTCGGTGGCGATGTTGACCCGCTGGGCGGCGATGCGGGTGGCGAGTTCACGGAGGCGGTCGGCGAAGTCGGGTGTCGCGGTCATGGATCTCCCTGGTGCAGCGTGATCCCTCAGGCGTACCACGCGGGGAGTGGTCTGTCGTGCTGATGTGACCGCACCCGACCTCGTGCCACACCGCAAAGAGAGGGCCAGTCGCCACATGTGGCTGTACTGGCCCTCTCCCTTACAGGAACCCTGGGCTACCAGTACTCCCCGTCTAGCAGCTCAGAAAGAGTTTTTCTCGGTGCCCAGCGCCAGACTTCCTGAACCGCGGCCCAATGCGTTTCTGCCTCAGGCAACGTCAGGGCCCCAGTTGCCATTTGTTCGGCAAGCAACCCCGGTGTTCCCACGACCTGAAAAGCCCGGTAGGCAACGCCGGGACGAGATTGGCGGTTCAGGTTCTGGATGGTCAGGTAAGCCCCACGGTCGTCCGTGCAGATGCGGAGGCCGGTCTCGTAAGCTTGAAGGATCACCTCCTTCTCGCCGGCGTGGATGGCCGGCAGGGTCTGCGCGTCCAGCGCAGCGAGCAGCTTCACGGCCCCAGGGCTGAGCGTCGAGGCGTCCGGACTGTCCAGCACCGTGATGCCCAGGGCCGTGTACTGCTGCGGGTAGGCCTGGAAGCGCGCCGACCGGACTTGTGCCGTCGCGGGATTCGTCGACAGCGTGGCGGCATCGTGCTTCTCGACACCCACCAGGAGTTCCTGGTGGACACGGCATGGAATGGCCAGATCCCCGCCCACCCAGCGCCGCAGGGTCGCCACTTCACCCAGCACCACAAAGTGCCGGATCGTCACGGTGTCGAGAATCACGACCATAGGCATCCCCTCAGGCCACGTGCTCGTCGTAGAACGCGAGCTCGCTGTCGAGATCCGGCTCCTTCTGGCCGATCACGTACAGGTAACGTTCAAGTTCCTCGAGACTGAGCAGCATCGCCTCAGCCGCCGCAGCCTGGGAGAGCAGGCCATCCTCTAGGCCACTCAAGACCAGAGTGACGTAGGCCTTGGGCAGACCAGACACGATCGCCTCCGGCGTGCTCGAAGGAGGCGTTCCATACTCCCAGGGCTCTAGGACATAGCCCAGCCGCGTGGCACGGCTCAGCGGCGACACCAGCTTGAGCTCGTCAAAGCGCGCAGCGGAAAGGTGGCCCAGACGGCGCAGCCGCACCAGCATGGCCGAGTACGACACCCCGAAATGCCGCTGCAGGTGCACCACGTCATCCGCACCCAGGCCTTCCTCACCCTGCTGCAGGTGCTGGGCGAGGAACAGGTCGATGGCCGTTCGCGGCATCAGGAACGACGAGGCGAAGCGGTCAATCTGGGATTCACTGGGATTCTTCTGTCCCAGGAAGGTCACCGCTGCCTCACCCTGCTTGCGGGCCTCGTAGATGACGTGCCCCAGTTCGTGGGCGGCCGTGAAGATCTGACGGGTCAGGAGCTTATCGCGGTTGACGAGGATCACTGGGCCCAACCCCGGGTAGTTGACGAAGGCCCCTTCCACCCCGTTCTGGCCGAGGGCGATCCGGAAGACCGGAATGCCATGGCTGGAGATCAGGTTGAAGATGCGCGCCCCGACGCTGTCCTCGTCGAGACCCATCTCCTGACGGACGGCCTGGGCATGACCTTCGATGGCGAAATCGCGCAGGCGGCTGTTGCCGCCCTCACGCAGCCAGCGCTCAAGCCGCCCGGGGCCGGTGGACTCGCCGTAATGCGCTTGGAGTTGGGCGTACATCCCACACAGGTGGCCCCACAGCTGGATCGCGGCGCGCGACTCGGCGGAGAGTGGCTGATTGGCGGAGCGGAGTTCCACGGGCACCGCAGTGATATCCGGCTCCTCGTCCATCAGGAACGAGCTGGCGTCGCGGCCATAGAGGCGCGCCAGTTGGAGCAACGTGGTCACGTCGACGGGTCGGTCACCGGTCTCCATGCCGTGGACACGTTGCCGGTCAGTGCCGAGCAGCTTGGCGACGTCGGTCTTGGAGTAGCCGGCGGCCTCGCGCGCGGCCTGCAGGCGGGCGGCCAGACGCGCCTTGGTCTCGTGAGCAGTCATCGGAGTCCCCTAAATCTATATGTTGCATGTCTTCTCCCTTTGCCTACTACATCTGGTAGGTCATGGCTTGCACTCAGCCACCGCCATAGTGTACCATTTCTATGACGCCAACCTCCCGAGTGGGAACACATGTGGTGCGCGGCTCGAAGGAGGTGATGAACAATGGCCAAGAACACCGGACAGAACTACCGCCACGGCGCCGTACGCGGACGCAGCCAGGTGCACAACCCCCGCACCGACAGCTGGGTCAAGCGCGACAGCGCCACCGGACGCTTCAAAGACGGCAAGGCCGACAGCGCGCCCTTCAAGGGGGTGCGCAAAGAAAAGTAAGCCGTCCGGGTCTCGTCCACCCGAACGGCCTCGTCCTGAGCCCCTGGATTGTGGTCTGCAGGTAAGGAAAGTGTATCCACCTGCAGGCCTTCACCACAAGGAGAAGAGTCCCATGGATACGACCGATACGCTCTACCGCATCACCATTGACGGCACCGAGTACACCACCACCGATTCGACCCTCACCCCGGAGCAGCTCCGCCGGATGGCCCAACTCCCGGCCACGCGGAGCCTGCTCCTGCTCCGCACGGGTGGAGACCTCCAGCCGATCACTGAGGGTGCGCTGGTCAACCTGAACGGCCACGGCATCGAGACGTTCATCAGCCGCGACACGCCCCCGGCGCACGACCAGATCCACTACAAGCTCCAGGTGGATCACGAGGTGTACGAAACCCGCAGCGCCACCATGACCGGACGCGACATCAAGGCGCTGGCCGGTCTCCCCGCCACGGTTTCCCTCTACCTGAAGCGGCCCGGGAACGATCAGGCTGTGACAGACGAACAGGTGATCGATCTCAGCCCTGCCGGCATCGAGCAGTTCACCACCCAGGGGCCCGCATCCGCCAACGTTCACGTGAGCGTGACCTACACGACCACCGCCCGGAAAAAGGAAGTCATCGCGCCGCTCACCGACACCCTGCAGATGGTCGTCACCAAGGGCTACGAGAAGCTGGGGGAAACGCCCCGTGACGGCGACGCGGTGCTGACCAGCGCGCAGCCCCGCATCGATCTGCAGCCCCACCTGAATGACACCCTGCACACGCTGCTGGCCGTCGGCCTGGTGGTGGGTACCGCGCCGCACCTCACGCTGAACATTGACATCGAAGCCGCTGCCGGGGGCGCCTGAATGAGCGCGGCCAGTCAGGTTCTTTCCGGGGCATTCCTCACTGAGTTCCTCGAATCGCCCGACTGGCAGCGTGAAGCCGAGCGGTGGGGCTGGGCGATTCAGCGCCCAACCCCGCTGACCCTGGTGGTGTCCCTCAACGCCCGGCCCCTGCCCGGCGTCGATGACACCTTCACGCTGAAGCTCTCATGCGAATTCTGCCCTGACTTTCCCCCCAACATCCTCTTCGTTAACCCCGCCACGCAGGCCTACGATCCCGCCCTCGACCAGCGCCACGTCGCGCAGCTCACCGCCCCGGACTGCCGCACCCACCTGAACTACGGATTTCAAACGCCCTACCCGTACGGACCCCAGCTCGTCTGCACGTCCCTGGGGCACGGGTATTACGTCAGTGGGCACGCACCGACGCCCGATCAACGCTGGGATCCACTTCGGCACAGCGTCGGCAGCGCGATCGCCGTGGTGCAGCGCACCCTCGTCCATCCCCAGCACTACCAGGGCAGGTTCTGAGATGTGGCCCTGGCTCAAGAGACGTCCCCAGGCCCTGCCCGAGCTGCGGTCGCCGCGCGTGCCCGCACGTGTCGTGGTGCCGCGGCACGTCGTCACGGCCACCCATGTGGCCTTCTTGCCATACTGGCAGGCAGGCGTCGAAACCGCAGCCTTCTGGGCCGGGCCCGACTCCGAGGAACGGGGGATCATCACGACCCTCGTGCAGCCTTCCCTCCATCAGACCCCGGGCAACTATCACGTGCCTCCCGCCGCGAGAATGCAGATGGCGCGGCGCCTGGGCGCGCAGGGCCTCGTGGTGTATGCCCAGGTTCACACCCACCCGAGGGCGTGGGTCGGACACTCCTCGTATGACGATGCGCACGCGTACAGCACAGCCGATGGCAGCCTGTCGCTGGTGTGGCCCGACTACGGCCGGGCCTGCCCCCATGACCTGGAGGGCATCGGCCTGCACGTCCGCCTGGACGGTCGGTGGACGGAACTGGTCAGCCAGGAGGAACGGGACGCGCACCTGCAACTGGTCGACGACCACCTCGATCTCCGGTTCAGCATTCAAGCGGGAGGCCTGCATGACGACGAATGATCTCGGCAACCGCCAGCGGGGCGACCTGGACGGGCGTCTGCACCCCGCCCTCCAACCCGCCGCGGTCACGGTCGCCGTGAATGAAGCCGTGGCCCGGTCGCGTCCTGGTCAGCACCTGCTGTGGATGCTGACCAACCTGCTCGCCCGGCAAGTGGACGAGGTTGTTCAGGTGACGGTCGACCTCGACCCCGACGTCGAGGTGCTCCCGGGCATTTCCCCTCTGGTACCGGACGCAGGTTCGTTTGCGGACGCGCTCGCGACAGCGGCCCGGCGAATCAATCCGCACCTCGATATGCACCGGGCCACTCCACCGACCGTGCGACTTCAGGTCGGAGCAGAGCGTGCCGACGTGGACGCAGATATGCACACGCTCTATGTGAGCGCCGCGTCCTGGAGTGGCTATGTCGGTGCCGTCGAGGCGCCCTGGAACGCCACGAGGGATGACAACCCGATTGGACCGTATATTGCCGCCTGCCTCGCAGCAGCCGAGGTGTTCAAACTCGTCCGGGGCGTCCAGGAGGAGTACGGCACCCTGCCTGCCGGCACCTGGTACGACGCCTATCAGCTGACCACGTCGGCCCAGGGCGACCACGGCCCGCCCCTGCCTGAACAGCTGCAGGGCGTACCGGCTGTCCTGGCTGGCGTGGGCGCGGTCGGCAGCGCCCTCCTACACACGCTGTACGCCGTTCCTGGCCTCCATGCGGATCTGATCGCGGTCGACAATGACCCTGACGGCATCGACATCACCAACCTGAACCGGTACACGCTCTTCGATCTGTCGTTGGCGGCCTAAAAATGATCAAAAGTGGCGGATAGGAATTGACCATGCCGAGGTTCGAGCCCCCCACGATCTGCGATTCACTGCGAGTCGGAGGTCGGCATGCTTGGAGGCGCACAGGTGCGGCATATCATCGAGCTCAAGGCGGCAGGTCAGTCCATCAGCGGCATCGCCAAAACCCTGGACGTCAGTCGGAACACCGTCAAGAAGTACCTCCGCGATCCCGGCCTCCCGCAGCCACGCCGACGCACACCTCGGGGCAGCAAGCTGGCCCCGTTCACAGAGTTTTTGACGGGCCGGATCGAGCTGGGCGTCCTGAACGCCGTGGTGTTGTTCCGCGAGCTACAGGAACGCGGGTACGACGGCCAGTACACCGTCGTCAAGGACTTTGTGCGCCCATTTCGGCGGACACACGTGTCCGCCCAGCGCCTGACCACCCGATTCGAGACCCAGCCCGGGGAACAGGCGCAGGTGGACTTCGGGCGGTACAGCTACCGGAATCTTGAGGGCCAGACGTGTTCCATCTGGGCGTTCGTGATGGTGCTGGGCTGGTCACGGGCGTTGTACGTCGAGTTCATCCGCAAGGCCGATACCGCCAGCTTCATCCGGTGTCACGTCAACGCGTTCGCCTATTTCGGCGGGATCACCCAGACCATCCTGTACGACAACACCAAGCAGGTGGTGCTGGAACGCGACCAGACCGGCGCGCCGGTCTGGAA